>NZ_JAAFKD010000009.1 GCF_013299165.1 Microcoleus sp. bin38.metabat.b11b12b14.051 | reverse complement strand
GCTGCACTTACGGACTGGGACTTGGGACGACCCGCACCCAGATATGTATTTAGTTGTTATGGCAAAAAAAGAGCCATACTAGCCATCCTTGAATATTGCTACTCATTTCGACTAAACGAATCGCACTCAATTCTCCGTAATATGAGCATTCGCGGTATCGATGTTTCCGACTACCAGCCCAACGTCAACTGGCAAGCAGTTGCCCAGGGAGGAATTCTCTTCGCATTTGTCAAATCTACCGAAGGTGCAACGTTAGTATCCCAAACTTTCGCTCGGAATTGGGCGGGAATTAAAGTGGCCCGGATGCAGCGCGGTGCTTACCACTTTTTTCGACCCGAAAGCAGCGTTCAAGCACAAATAGATTTGTTCCTGAAAACTGTCAAACTCGAAGCGGGGGATTTGCCGCCAGTCTTGGATGTGGAAACCACAGGCGGTTTAAGGGGCGACCAATTGTGCGATCGCGCGACAATTTGGCTCGAAGCAGTCGAAAAAGCCACCTTGATGCGACCGATTATCTACACCTACCCCGGATTTTGGGACAAACTCGGCACGCAACGGTTGGCCGATTACCCGCTGTGGATTGCTCACTATACCAGCGGCGACCAACCTTGGGTACCGGGCGGATGGAAGACTTGGACTTTTTGGCAATACAGCGATACCGACAACGTATCCGGCATCTCGGGCAATGTAGACGGGAATATTTTTGAAAGCGTCCGAGAAGGAGCCGTCAATTATAAAGTTGCAGATATCCAAAAGCAACTAAGAAGTAAAGGCTTCTATCAAGGCGCCATGGATGGTAAATTTGGATCTAGCACCACAGCCGCCCTCATTTCGTTTCAAAAATCTCAAGGTCTCAATCCAGACGGCATGGCAGGCATTAAAACCTGGGCTGCTTTAATGAGAAAATCTCCCAAAGTAATTGTCCCCCCTCCAGTCCCGACGCCCGTCCCTATTCCGACACCAATTCCCCCACCCACTCCGACATCAGCCGTGCAGTTGACTGAGCTATTCGCATCTTACCAAGCTAGCGCCAGCCAAGATACTGCCTTAATTTGGCTCCAAAGTCAAGTTTCTAGCTCTGTTTTAGGGCAGTTTACTCAAAAATGGCGGATAACTGCTGTACCAGGCGACATTAATTTGCGATTGATAGATGTCGGCAAATTTTATCGCGGCTTGGCAGAGCAAGACAAAGCTTTAGATTGGCTGCAAAAACAAATTTCTCCGGCTGTGATTGCCGAGTTTGCTCAAAAGTGGCGCGCTCAATCTACTGTCCCAAATGCTTCGATTCGGTTGATAGATGCTTGCAAATTTTATCGGGCTGCACCAAACCAAAATCAGGCTTTAGATTGGCTGGAAGGGCAAATTTCCGCGGCAATTCTCTCTGATTTTCGTCAGCGGTGGCAGAATGCGGGCCGTGACGGCAAGTAATGTTATTTCCGGTCAAATAATTCTGTTCGGCTTCGCAGTCAAGAGTAAGACTTTCAGGACTCAAGTCCTGACTGCAAACCTATCTTACTTTGTTTGAACTACAGATTGGTAATAGAATCTTTAGGAATTATCAAATATTTGGCTAAAAGTGACCGGTTTCTAGCCATTGAGGCTAAAGACTTTTAGCCTTAAGCCTTCTAGCACCTGCTTTCAGAAGGGGTTAATCCATCTTTGACGCCAAGAGAGTTATCTGATAAAGTGATAGCCAATATCAACGTTTTTTAATTTTATTACCAAAAATCCAGGGCCGTGCCGAGATTGTACGATCGCCAAAAAGAGCGCCTGTACTCAAATTACCCGCGATCGCACTTGCACAAGCCAGCGGGCAGCCTGTAACAATTGTATCTATGGAAATCCCCTTTAACATCACCCTGTTGATGGTCATGACCGTCACCTGTGGTATCAGCGCTCAAGTTCTGGCCGCTTATCTAAAAGTTCCGGCGATCGTATTTTTGCTGCTATTCGGTATTTTAGCAGGCCCGGATTGCTTGGGACTGTTGCACCCCAATCTGTTGGGTAGCGGTTTGGAAGTTATGGTATCCCTTTCAGTAGCCTTAATTCTGTTTGAAGGCGGCCTGAATTTGGAATTGCGAGATTTAGGCAAAGTTTCCGGCAGCATCCGCAATTTAGTTACTTTTGGCACTTTAATTACGTTAATTGGCGGCGGAATGGCTGCACACTGGTTAGGGGAATTTCCCTGGCCGATCGCATTTCTGTATGCTTCTTTAGTAGTCGTCACAGGCCCAACCGTCATCGGCCCTTTGCTCAAACAAGTATCAGTTGACAAACAAGTAGCAGCTTTGCTAGAAGCAGAAGGCGTTTTAATCGATCCAGTTGGGGCAATTCTGGCAGTATTGGTACTGAATATTATCTTAAACGGTAATGCTGATTTATTTATCTTATTTCGAGATTTAATTGTCCGCCTGCTAGTGGGTACAGTCGTCGGAGTAGCCGGAGGTTGGCTGCTGGGATTCATTCTCAAGCGATCGCAATTTCTCTCAGAAGACCTCAAAAACTTAGTCGTTTTAGCAGGTTTGTGGGGATTGTTCGGCTTAGCAGAAGAACTCCGCAGCGAATCAGGGCTGATGGCAACGGTTCTCTCCGGCATCGTCCTCAGAGCCGCTGCGGTGCCAGAAGAAAGGCTGCTGAGGAGGTTTAAAGGTCAGCTTACCGTCCTGGCTATTTCTGTACTGTTCGTGCTGCTGGCAGCCGATTTATCCCTCGCTAGTGTAGTCGCCCTCGGTTGGGGAAGTTTGTTTACAGTTTTAGCATTAATGTGGGTAGTCCGCCCGATCAACATTTGGCTGTGTACGTGGAACAGCGGGCTGAACTGGCGACAAAAATTATTTGCTTGTTGGGTAGCGCCGAGGGGAATTGTCTCAGCGTCGATCGCATCTTTATTTGCAATTTTGCTCACCCAACGGGGAATCAACGGCGGCGACTCAATTAAAGCCTTAGTTTTCCTAACAATTATTATGACAGTTTTCGTGCAAGGGCTGACGGCGGGATGGATGGCTCAACTGTTAGGAGTCACATCAAAATCAGCAACCGGCGCAGCAATTGTCGGGTCAAATCCTTTAAGCAGATTAATTGCTCGCTTATTTCAAGAACGCGGCGAATCTGTAGCAATTATAGACACTAATCCGGAAGCTTGTCAAGCAGCAGAACGAGAAGGTTTGCGAGTGTTTTTAAGCAGTGCTCTCGACCATAGTGTGTTAGAAGAAGCCGGACTCGATTCGATGGGAACATTTTTGGCAATGACCAACAACGGCGAGGTAAACTTAGTGTTAGCTCAACGAGCAGCCGAAGAGTTTTCACCGCCGAGAGTTTTGGCAATATTTCCCAAAGACCCGCAAGCAAATACACCTGCAAATCAGAGTAAAATCAATCAAGCCTTTGTCTCGGATTTGTCGCTGAAGGATTGGAACGAATATTTGACCGACGACGAAGTAAAATTGGGCGAAACTGAGTTAAAAAGTGAGGGATTGCAGTTTCAGATTGCTCACTTGCAAGCTTTGGTGCAAGCCGGGGAGTTGGCGCCGCTGCTGCTGGAAAGACAGGGATATTTACAAGTAGTGTCGGCGGCCGAGATTTGGCAATCGGGCGATCGCATTATTTATTTACTATACGATCCTACACCGAAATTGTTGAAAAGATTGTCGGGTTCATCGCAATCTCGCTTGACGTTGGAAAAACATCAAGTAGTTGAGCAAGTGCCGATTCCTGCTCAGGTTTTAGAGGAGGTTTTGGAGGAAGTTACGATTGAGAAGGAAGCAGAAGTTTTGCTGCCGCCTGTTTCGCGATAGGCCTTAATCGGAATGATTTAACCGCAGAGGACGCAGAGAACGCAGAGGGAGACAAGAGAGAGATGAATAATTCCGATGAAGAGCGAATTTGATATAAGTCCAGAAAAACTTACTCGGCCTCCCCAATTAACGTGAATGCCGCCCAATTTCGCGGCTGGGAATGAGTTTTCATAGTGGTTAACATTGCCTGTCGCAATGCCTGTGCTTTATCGGGATTATTTTGCAAGTTTTGATAAAATGCTTTCATCAATTCCGATGTCGGTGCATCGGGAACTGACCATAAAGAAACAATTACACTCGGCACTCCTGCCGAAATCAAAGCCCGCGATAAACCAATCACGCCGTCCCCGGTAATTCTACCTTCTCCAGTGTTGCAAGCACTCAAAACGACTAAAGAAGCTTGAAGTTTCATATCGAAAATCTCTTCTGCGGTCAATAATCCATCATCGTTGCCAGAAGGAGCAAGGGCGATCGCACTTCCCAATCCGCGCACATCATCGAGCAATCCGTGGGTTGCTAGGTGAATAATCGATGCTTGGGGCATTTTTTGGACGATCGCAGCTTTTGTCCCTTGAGCGCCTGTGATGGCTTGGGTTTTGAGCAGAGGGGCGATCGCGAGCGCTTCAGCTTCAGCCCCAGGTAGAGGAGATAATTGCCGTTTGGGTTCTCCTGGAGAGGGAGACACACTCGGCATGGTGGGATTGCCCAATACTAGAGCGTTACTGCTGTTAGGTTGCTTCTGTGCTAACTTCTGTTGTCGAGTTAATGCCAGAACTTGAATCGAGGGGGAGGTGAGAATCGTGTGTTTTTGGATTAAGTAAGTGCCGTTGGCATCAAGTAGGGCGGGGAAGGGTACTTGGAAGAGCGATCGTTGGGGAATGAAAATGACGTGGGCATTTGGATCTTTGGGTAGGAGGCTGGCAATGGGATCGATCAGCAGTTGATGCAGCGTGGGTAAATTGGGTTGGGGTTGGAGAGCGGGGAAACTGCCACGACTGCGGACGGCCAGGAATTCTCGATCGCCAATAATTAAGCTGGTTAGAGAGGCGTTGTGTTTTTGCCAGAGGGGTTTGAGGTCTACCTCGCGGAAGGTAATTTCGCCCGTGGGTTGAATCACCCAGATGTAGAGCGCGGATTCACGCGGTTCGCTTTTTCCTTGAATTTGGAAATCATCGTAGATGATAGAATACTGCACCAAAGTGGCGTTCTGTGCTTTGGCGATTTGGCGGATTTGATCCTGGTTGGGAACAGAGGCAATGACCGAATTGGCATCACCTGACGATAAGCGCTGTGTGAGGAGATCGACAAAGGCACGGGCACGTCCCCGTTCGGAAATTTCTAAGGCCGCGATCGGGTTATTCTGAGCCACCCGGACTTCTTGTAAAGTCCGATAAGTCATAGCTTGTCCTTCAAAGATGGAGACTTTATTAGCGTCGTTGGAGCCGAGCATTTGACGCATCGATTCCCAAACTTGAATGGCATTCACCAGCATTTTTTCAGCTTCTGTTAGATTGCCAGCCTTTAAGAACGCCGCTCCGAGGTTGTGGAGCGCCGTACCTTCCCCGTTGCGGTCTTTAATTTCGCGGGCGATGGCTAACCATTGCTGTGAATACTCAATGACTTTGGCATAGTTGCCCAGATATAAGTAAGCCAATCCCAAATTGCCCAGTCCTGTACCTTCCCCTTGGCGGTCTTTAATTTCACGAGCTATGGCTAACTGTTGTTGCTGATACTCAATCGCTTTGGCATAGTCGCCCAGATATATGTAAGCCAATCCCAAATTGCCCAGTCCTGCACCCTCCACTCGGCGGTCTTTAATTTCGCGGGCGATCGCTAAACTCTGCTGTGTATACTCAATCGCTTTGGCATCGTCGCCCAGATATATGTAAGCCAATCCCAAATTCCCCAGTACCGTAGCTTCCCCTTGGCGGTCTTTAATTTCACGAGATATTGCTAACTGTTGCTGTGAATACTCAATCCCTTTGGCATAGTTGCCCAGAGAGTTGTAAGCGACTCCCAAATTACCCAGTCCTGCACCCTCCACTCGGCGGTCTTTAATTTCACGAGCTATGGCTAACTGTTGCTGTGAATACTCAATCCCTTTGGCATAGTTGCCCAGAGAGTTGTAAGCGTCTCCCAAATTCCCCAGTGCCCAACCCTCCATTTGGCGGTTTTTGAGGGCGCGAAAAATTTGGAGTGCCTGTTGCCAGGAATTCAGCGCTGCTGGGAATTGGCTAGTCTGATTCTGTTGGTAGCCCTGCTGCATTAGCCGATCGCCCTCTGCTTCACGAGCATCAGTAGTTTGAGCAACAACCGGGAGTGAGAAATGCCCAGGAATGTAAAAGCCAACAGACAAAAGGCAAAAGGCGAAAGGAAACAGGAAGCCCGATCGCACTTTAGAATTACTGAATTTGAGCAGTTTTAGCGAGAAAGGCTGCATGGGATTTTAGGGTTTGGGTTGCGGGGCTTGGCGTTGTTGTTCGATCGCCCTTATTTGTCGCAATCGATCGCTCCAATCTTTCAAAGGTGCAGCTTCCGAACTAGCCAGAGAATCTAGCAATTCCAGCATGGGCGTTTGGTTTTGAGAAGTTTCAGAGGTTTTGCGCGCTTCGGCGATCGCGTCGTACCACAGCCCCGCCTTCGCATACAAGTCGATCCGCTGTTGGGGAGTTGACGCGGCTGCAAGTTGAGTTTGCAACGATTCAGCAGGCTGCACCACTTGGATTTCTGCCGTCGCTACCACATTCCTCGAAGGAACATTCCGATCGCACAACAACACGACTTGCCACTGATAGGATTGCCCGATCGACAGTTGAGGCAGATTTGGGGGCAAAGCAACCGACATAATTCCTGGCTGACTCTCCATGTCGGTTTGGTAGAGCAGTTGTCCCCTGCGAGTAAACAGCCGGAATTGCAACGGACGAGAAGTGCGATCGGGTACAAACCAGGTAAAAGTCGGATGCCCAGAAATCGTCTCTCCCACATGGCTAAACGGCACTAAGGCAGTCAATCTCACCGATGAATTGGCTTCGCAAGTGCGATCGCGAGTCGTGTTTGTCCCGGTTTCTTTCGGCGCAGAAGGCTTTTTAGGGGGAGTGTATTGTGCCAGGGCTACAGGAGCGATCCAAAACGAAACACTCAGGATTAAACTCGTAATGCCCGCAGAGTAAATGGTTCGACGTTTCAATCCGTGAGTTATCATCTGAATTCTCTCTGTAGTTATTTTTTACTTTAATTAGCAATAGAAAAACATAATAGAGGACTGCCCGCAAGCTTTGTTTGCGGGAAGGTGCAAAGATATTGGAAATGTGATGTCAATTTGGATCGGATTTTTTTAACCGCAGAGAGCGCAGAGGACACAGAGGAAGAGAAGGGAGAGATGAGTAATTCCCTAACTCTGAGGAATCAATCACCAGAACCACCGCCGTTTGGCTGACCAGGTTAATTCGCACACTATTCCCCTCGGTTGATTCGGGTAGCGCCGAAATGTTCCGCCTAATTGTTTTGCTAAATTGTTTGCCAACTCTGTGCCTAATCCTGAAGGTTGAAGTTTAGAGTTGATATCTTCAATTATCTCTTTGTCGCAGTTCGTTTTAGCGGAATTAATCGCTTCTGTATCAGACGGTTTCCCCCTGCCATTATCTGCTACTCGAATCACTTGTCGATCGCCTTCTTGAGTACAAATTACAGTTAAGCGAGTCGCTTCGATCGCGTGTTTGCCGACATTGCAGAGCGCTTCTTCGAGAAAACGGCAGAGTGATCGCTTGTGTTCCAACCGCAGATGCAAGGTGTTGAAGGGATCGAACTGTACTATTTTGAATTTGATGGTTTTGAGGTAGGGGAGTTCTTGTTCGAGCGTGTTGGAATAGACTTTGTAGAGCAATTCATGCAGCGGGGCTTGCAGGGCTAATTCGATCGCACTTCCCATCCGCAAATTCGGTTCATCGGCGATCGCATCTCGTTGCACAGAGCCGTAAACTGCCCGCAATTCGTGACTCAGGCGTTGCAACTCCGGTAGAAATGGCGATGGTGTGGCTTCTCCCTGAGCGGTTCTCAAAATTCCCACCAAAGTTTGTAACGGGCCGCTGTGAATGGCATTAAAGGTCTGCTCGATCGCAAATTGACGTTCTTCCAACCGCAGTCGGAGTTCCTGTTCGTGGCGGTAAAATAACGCTGCCATCAAGCCAGTCCCATTCAACACCAGCACCAATAACACAGGTACGATCGGCACCCACCACCCCAACAGAATTAATCCGTAACAGATCGCGATCGGGCTAATACTGGCGATTAAGAGCCCCAACAAAATTTTCCAGGGCAAGTGCAGAAATCGTCCCAAACTCATCCCCAAGAGTCCCCAGACCACAATCCAGAGCGTTTCCCAGCCATCCGCCCAAACCCGAATCAACGATCGCCGATCGAGTACCGCGCTAATAATCTGGCTGGTAGCGTGGGCCTGCATTTCGACTCCGTAAATCCGTCCGGGATTGATACCTGCGATCGCACCTGAACTTGCCAAATCCTTCGCGCTAAAAGACATGATCCCAATCAGCACAATCTTGCCTCGAATCCAATCCGGGTTTACCTTTCCCGATTTTATTTGTGCTAGAGAAAGCACGCGAAACGGCAGTTTCCCGCTGCGAACATTCAGCAAAATCTGGTTGCCGGCTGCATCCGCCCGCACATATCCGCCAGAGTTTGACTGCACTCTAGTCAATTCAATGCTGCCAAAACGCATCGCGTATCGATCGCGAATTCCATCTTTTAGCTCAATTCCCTTTGTCGCGAGATAGCTTTCTGCCAGCCGTAGGGGAAACGACAAACGGTAATCCTGCGGGGACTTGTGAGTGCCAGTGCCCAATAAACTGCGACGCTGATAGCCATCGGCATCCAGAACCGTATCTGCAAAGCCAACCTGTTCCGGTGGTAGTGCCGGCGGAGGTTCCACGGTAAGGCCACTGCGATCAGGCAGAGCAATCTCGACTCCGATCGTATTTTTGCTGCTGCGAAACACCGATGTCAGTTCAGCATTACCCGGTTCAACCGGAATATCGCGGACAATATCTAGCCCGATCGCGATCGGTTCGTAAGCCTGCAACCGTTTGAGTAAATCGGCAATATCGCGATCGGGAATCGGATAAGTTTTGGCGCGTTGAATATCTTCCTCAGTAATGCCAACAATTACAATCCGTTCATCCATTGGCTCAGGAGGACGCAGCAGCAAAAATCGATCAAACGTCACCAACTCCCAAAACTGAAGCGCACCGCTCAATCTAGCCATCATCACAGCGACAATCACCATCAACCCTGGAAGCGATCCGCGCCGCCAAGTCGTGACCTCTGTTTTCGCCGCTTGCCATCGATCGCGCTTCATCTCGTTTCCGGTTCAATAGTCATAATACATTTGCCCAATGCCCAATGCCCGATGCCCAATGCCCAATGCCCAATGCCCAATGCCCAATGCCCAATGCCCTGAGATCGCTAATCAATTAATCCTTCTTCCCTAGCCCGCACTTCCGTTTGAATCCGCAGATTTTTGTCATCTTCGGGATACACTTCTAGCACATCTCGAATCTTAGTCCAGTAGTATTGCACAGTACGTTCACAAACATTCATTCGTTTAGCGATCGCAATATCCTGTAAACTCTCGTGAAAAGCAAATTGCAACACATCCATCCAGGCAGGTTTGAGTTGCAGCCCATTGCGGATCTCTCTGGGAGTATAAATCCGCTCATGCAGGGCCCAATCGACCATCGCCAGCAAATCTTTCATCGGCTGACTCTTATCAACAACTGTGAATCCGCCCATGTGATTGTCGATCGAAGGTTTCAGCCAAACTAAAGTCCGAACATGAGCGCTCTGCACTACAATATTCAAACTTGGATACTGCTCCATCAGCCTTTTGAGGAGTTGAAGCCCTGAATTAGCCTGAGCAGTTTCGCCGATCGCCTCCGGCATCACCAAATCCACGATCGCCAGATCCGGGGTTGTCTGCGCTATTTGCTCAAGGGCTTCCTGAGCCGTTGAAGCTGTCACAATCTCTACTTCTGGATACTCATGCCTCAGAATATTAAGCGTACCGCCTAAAACCATCGCATGATCGTCCACGACTAAAAATGTTCGTTTCTCCGGTTGAGTTAAAATCTGGGGCATAGTTAATTCGTTGCCGCACAACATCGTCAGTTTAGGTAATCCGTCCTCTTATTACCGAAATTACTGGGTCTAAAGCCCTGTCCTTCTAGGACGGCTTTGATTATTCTATTATATTTATCCACTACAATGCCAGATAAATATGCTATACTTAGAACATGATAGTAAGAGAAGCCAAGCTAAAAAACGGAACAAAAGAGCAATACTTAGCCCTTGATGAAGCTATTCGCACAGCTCAGTTCATTAGGAATAAAGCTGTACGTTTTTGGATGGATAATCAAAAGGTTAGTAAAGCTGTTTTGTATAGCCTATGCAAGGACTTAGCTAAGGAGTTTCCTTTTGCAAAGAAGTTAAACTCTGCTGCTAGACAAGCTAGTGCTGAACGGGCTTGGGCTGCTATCTCTACTTTTTATTCACGATGCAGAAAAGGTGCGGGGAAGAAGGGCTATCCAAAGTTTAAAAAACATGGTCGCTCAGTAGAGTATAAAGTTTCAGGATGGAAACTCTCAGAAGATTGTAAATCAATTACTTTCACTGATGGTTTTGAGGCTGGAACTTTCTCTGTATTTTGCAACAATGAAACTCAGGAAGACTTGCACAGATTGAAGATTAATCGGGTGCGAGTAGTTAGAAGGGCAGACGGTTATTATGCTCAGTTTTGTTTTGATGCTGACCGGAAGGAAACAGGAAAATATACAGGAGATGTTGTCGGGTTAGATTTGGGGTTAAAGTTTTTCACCAAAGACCAAAAGGACAACGCCGTAATATACCCTCAATTCCTACGGAAGGCAGAGAAGCGGCTCAAGAAAGCTCAACGCCGTCTGAGTAAGAAATTTGTTAAGGGTGCTAAACCCCAATCAAATAATTATCACAAGCAAAGGAAAAGGCTGGGTAAAATCCATCTAAAAATCCAAAGACAGCGTAAAGACTGGGCAATTAAGCAAGCTCGGTGCGTAGTCCACTCTAACGATGTGGTTGTCTATGAAGATTTGAAGATTGCCAATATGGTAAAAAATCATCACTTGGCTAAGTCAATTTCTGATGCTAGTTGGTATCAATTCACTCAATGGCTAGACTACTATGGCAAGATTTGGGATAAAGCAGTTGTGGCGGTATCGCCTAACTATACTTCTCAAGATTGCTCTAATTGCGGTCATAGAGTGAAGAAAGCCCTCAGTACCAGAACTCATTCATGCCCTAATTGCGGGATTGAGATATGCCGGGATACTAATGCAGCCCTTAATATTTTGCAAAAGGGAATGAATCTGCTGGGTACTGAGTGGCAGAAAAACGGTACTTCTGGGCAAGAAGGAGCCGCCTCGGAAGAGGGAAAGCATGGGGAGAAGACCGCCTCTACTATTGAAGGGCAACCCAATATAGCAAGTGGACTTCTGTGAACCATGAATTAGAATCCCCGTGCCTTCAGGTCGGGGAGTATGTCAAAATAGAGCCATTACCTGTCTCTCGTCCTGCATCTGTCCGCCAAATGTGGTTGTGGATGTCAGCAACGAGAATTGCACTAAAGCGCAGTCGTGTTGATTCTGTTGTAAAATCCGCACTTCATCAGAATTATTCATCTCTCTCTCTTCTCTTCCTCTGCGTTCTCTGCGCTCTCTGTGGTAAAATCAATCCGATGCCACAACGATTCTGTTGATTGTGTTGTAAAATCCGCACATCATCGCCCTGTATTCATCTCTGTCTTCTCTTCCTCTGCGTTCTCTGCGCTCTCTGTGGTAAAATCAATCCGATGCCACAACGATTCTGTTAATTGTGTTGTAAAATCAATCCGATGCCACAACAATTCTGTTGATTGTGTTGTAAAATCCGCACATCATCGCCCTGTATTCATCTCTGTCTTCTCTTCCTCTGCGTTCTCTGCGCTCTCTGTGGTAAAATCAATCCGATGCCACAACGATTCTGTTGATTGTGTTGTAAAATCATTCCTATTTATGATTCTATGCAAGGAAAAGGTTCCTATCAAGCAAACACCTATAATCTAGAATTCGAGGCAGAAATCCAGCGGTTAAAAGCTCAAGTTCTCCTGAGTTGGGAAAAAGAAGCACGCACTTTAAAGTGGTTCGGTTTAGCCGACGGGATGAATGTTTTAGAAGCGGGTAGCGGACCGGGATTTTTTAGTGAAAAACTGTTAGAATTGCTGCCAAACAGTTCAGTAACAGCGGTAGAAATCGATCCGGTACTGCACGAAAAAGCTGTAGGATATTTAGAGGACAAAGCGGGCGATCGAGTAAATCACGTCCAAGCATCGGTTGCGGATACTGGTTTGGATGATAACACTTTCGACTTTGCGATCGCCCGTTTGCTATTCGTCCACCTCCCCGATCCCGTCGCAGCAGCCCGAGAAATATTCCGAATCTTGAAACCAGGTGGTAAACTGGTGATAGTCGATAGCGATGCGGATCTGTTTTGGCTGACAAATCCACCGCTGTCAGTCGAGATTATCAGGGAGAAATTCAAGGAGGCGATCGCATCTCGGAATGGCAATTTGTCGATCGGGCGAAATCTGTGCCGCATTCTCAAAGAAGCTGGGTTTGTTAACGTGGATTTAGAAGCCGTTGTCAGTCACAGCGATATCATCGGAATTGAAGCCTTTGAACCTTTGCTCGACTCCGGGCCAATTTTACAGATGGTCAAACAAGGATTGATTACCGAGTCAGAAATAGAAAGCTATTTGGTTTCGCGGGATGAGTTTGTCGCTGCGGGCGATCGACTAATGATGAGTTTTTGGTTGATGGCTTGCGGAGAAAAAAAATCAACAGACATCTCGGATAATTCTCAAGCTTTCTCCCAGCAATAGACTTGAATTGCATAAGTCTTAGATTAACACAGAAACCGCAGATGTAAGGCGGATAAACACAGATCGACGCAGATTGTTGAATGGATTCAAAGTGAATGAAAGCAAGAAGTCTAATGACTGATGACTGATGACTGATGACTCGCTTCAACCTTCTGCATCTTCCTTTGTGGAACAGGCGTCTCGCCTGTGGTAATTTATTTCTACCGCAAATACCCAATCCAAGCCGGCAAAACCTCCGCCGAACCATACCACTTTCCCCGAGAGCGAGGCGAATGCCAAACACCCTCCAACACCAAATTTTCCGCCCCCTCCAAATGAGCAGCTTCAATCGGCGTAATTCCATCACCCCAACAATCGCCCTTCCCCACAGTCAACTCGTAACTCTTGTACGATAGCCAACTCCCGAAACCAGGCTTGCCAAAAACAGATTTTCCAGCAACGCAGACGTAGCGCACCTGCGGGTGAAAAGCCCCCGGATAGTGAATTTTGACAAAATCTAGATTTTTGCGCGTCCAGCGCTCTTGAGAGACGTGTGGCGTGCCTAAACTAATTAAAGTGTTAACACAAGGGTGAGCTTCCCACAAACCTGCATCCTCAAGCACGTCCCCGTGAATCGTGTAAGGCTTTTCGCCCAAGTAAATCCGAGAAATCCAGCCGCCGGCGGAATGACCGACGAGATTGATCTGTTGGCAGCCGTATTGCTGTAACATCTGTTTGACTGTGCGATCGAGCTGTCGCAAAATTGGCACCATCGATCGCCCGCCGAAAGTCGGCAACCAATCTCCCTTGCCCAGTGGTACTGTTACAGTTGGGAAACCGTGATCGACCAAAGATTTTTCTAATTCCCGATAGTCTGAAGCAGCAGCAAAATATCCTGGCAAAATCACGGTTGGTAATGGCACAATTGATTTTAGATTTTAGATTTTAGATTTTAGATTGGTTACGGATCGATTTTAGATTATCAATTTCTGATTTTCTATTTTTCGATTTTAGATTATTGGATTGGTGGCGCGGGGGTGCTACGATCTATTTTTCAAGTTCAAAGACGCTTGCCGAAGCATCTTTTGGATGGCTAACATCTCTCGCTCGTTAAACTTTTTGCTTGGGGAATATCTACTTCTATGGCTCGCGAGCCGATTCCAACATTGTATTTTACCCTAGTTGTCGTTCACTTAGAAGACCGTTTTCTATTGGTACAGGAGCGCAAGTACGAGCAGCAGTGGTATCTCCCAGCGGGGCGAGTGGAAAAAGGCGAGACTTTGCTCGATGCTGCGGTACGCAACACGGTTCAGGAAGCGGGCATTTCTGTGATCGTGGAAGGAATTCTCAGGGTAGAGCATACGGTGATGCCTAGGGGTAACGTGCGCCTCAGGGTGATTTTTGTGGCTCGTCCGGAAGATAAGACGCCGCCGAAGAGCAAGCCGGACGAGTATACTTTGTGTGCTGGTTGGTATTCTCTCAAAGAGTTAGACCAGTTGTCGCTGCGGGGTGAGGAAGTTCGGGAAATGTTTCAATATATGGCAAGTGGCGCTCCAATTTATCCGATCGACTTGCTGAGCGTTGAGGGAGCTCCTTTTAAAACTTACCGCTATCGCTGGTGAACCCTGCGATTTTAGATTTTAGATTTTAGATTTTAGATTTTTGGATTGGGAGATTGGGAGATTGGGGGAATCTTAGACTTCGGCGCGATAGTCGAAGAATTTGAGATTTACTTGCAGCGCAGTAAGTCAGGGAGCAGGAACTTTGGTCTACAATTTTTAGAATCGACTCTGATGCTGCTGTCGCCGGCTTGTACTCATGTTGGGGCGGGGCTACCGAGGGGCTGCGGGCTGGGTTGACGGCCACTCGATACAGTTTTTTGATGGCGTAACCGAATTGGAAACGCCGATCGCTCGGTTCGCTCGATCGTGTTTAATAAATTTGGTTCAGTTTTGGGCCGATGAATGAATTGTCATCAAGGTCGATCAGGCAACTTCGAGGGCGATCGTGCTAAAATTGTACCTTTGAATTCCCAACCTCTCCTCATTAACACGAATTCACACTGACTCAAAACAATATAAATTACCAATATCCCAATCAAACAATCCCCAAATCCCCCAATCCCCGAATCCCTCAATCAAACAATCTAAAATCTAAAATCTAAAATCTAAAATTTAAATGACTGACTCATCCTCCCTAGCCAACGCCCTTTCCGAACCGCTGCGCCAGCCTTTTTGGTGGGCGGCCCTAGCCTCTGTGGGCCTTCACGGAGTGCTGGGAGTAAGCGCCCCGACAATCTCAAAGATCATATATGGTGGGAATTCATCACAAAATATCCCCGGTTCCGTCGGATTGGTAGAGCTAACTCCCGCAGAAGCCGGCCGCCTGCCACAAACCATACCCCCGCGGCCGTCAAAGGAGCCGTTTTCGCTCGTCGCCCCAGTTCCCCTTCCCGCGCCCAAATTAGCTCCGCCCCTGCCCCCCGCCCCGGAATCCATCAACTTGCCAGCCCTACCGCCGGGAATGCCCCCTCCTGGATTCTTTTCCCCTCTCCCTCCTTCTCCTCTACCGCCCTCAACGCCCGCAACAGCCCCGGCGCCTCCTAAAGCTCCAGCAGCAGCTCTCCCAGCCCCCTCCCAGAACACACCAACTTTCGTCCCGCCAGTACCTCCCAGCGGTCAGCTTTTTCCACCATTACCCGGTAATTTCGATCGCAATATCCCACCCCCACCATCAGGAATCACAGGATTACCCCAGCTTCCGGGCGGCCCGCCGGAAGATGAAGCAGAGACGCTCAAAAAAACCATAGCCAGCAGGGGCGGACTCCCGCTATTTCCAGACGGAGCTCCAGTCTTTAGCCCGCAATTCCCAATTACCGGCAGGAATTCGGGACTTGAGGAAGCACCAAAATTGACTCAAAAAGATCCTAATAAACGCAATCTCATTGCAGAAACTCCCGAAGAAAGAATCAGGAGGCAACAATTTGACCAGGGACAGCAACAGCTAGACTTTCCAGGACAACCTGGTTCAAACTTACCTAGCGACAGAGAGACACAGCTTGCTGCTGCCAATACTTATGTTGCTTTGTTTGAAAGATTCAAAAAAGCCTACCCCGACTTGGAAATGACCGGGCCGACTCCTGTGAATGTCGCTTATCCCAAAGAAGCTTGTTCGCAAAAGCTGGAAGGAGTAGCAGTTTTTGGAGCAGTTGTCAACCCTCAAGGTTTGCTCAAAGCCGAGCCTCAGGCGATCGTCCCCACAGGTTACGGTATTCTCGATACTGCGGCTAAAACAGCGATTATTAACCCTAATCTGACATTTCAAGCAGCCAGCACCCACAAGCTTTACCAGTTGGCTGTCGCATTTAAATACGACGAAAAAGTTTGCAGCGGTATTCCTGTCGCCCCATCCGCTACCCCAACCAGACCGACAGGGCCTGTACCCGTAGCGCCAGCCCCAACACTTCCCAACCCGACAGGTGAACCGTCCCCAGCACCTGCCGAGGTCAAACCCCAGTTTGAGAAGCCTCCGGCCCCCTCAAACAAACCGAAACCCGGGGCGCAACAGTTACAGCCACCAACACCCAAGCCAGCGGCCAAACCGTCGCCCTCTCCTCAACCGAAACCAGCAGCGGAAAAATCGCCTTCTCCCCAACCGAAACCAGCAGCGGAACCGTCCACGCAGCCGGAAGCTGCGCCAACTCCGGCCCCGGAAGTGTCGCCCTCGCCGGAAGCTGCACCAACTCCGGCCCCGGAAGTGTCGCCCTCGCCGGAAGCTGCGCCAACTCCGGCCCCGGAAGTGTCGCCTTCTTCCGAAGCTACGCCAACTCCGGCCCCGGAAGTGTCGCCAACTCCGGCGCCTTCTCCTGCTGCTACGACCAATTAACTTTTGCTTGTTGGGTGGGAATTGGTGATTGGTGATTAGTCAGTAGGGTGCGTCAATTGCCATATTTGTTGGCGATAAAACCAATTTATATTTGGTGAGGCACCATACATTTTGTTGCAGTTATTAGGGTGCCTCAGTTGCCATATTTGTTGTTGATTAAACAAATTTATAGTTACTGGCGCACCGTAATCTTTTGACGGATAATGAAGTTTCTTTATGGGAAGCCTGGTTTTTTGCGGACTGAAGTCTTCACTACGAGCCTGGTTTTTTGCGGACTGAAGTCTTCACTACGAGCCTGGTTTTTTGCGGACTGAAGTCCTCACTACGAGCCTGGTTTTTTGCGGACTGAAGTCCTCACTACGAGCCTGGTTTTCTCTCAAGTATATTGAATTTTATACATTTGGAATAAGTCGCCACTTTGCTTTTTTACTACTTTAGCGCCAGCAGCTTTTATCATTTTTTCCCAATCTTCGATTGTCTCTAAAAATACATCGCCAGCTCGATAAGTTTCCAAAATTGCCCAATCTTCTGCTAGGGGTGCATTGGGGTTGAGGACATCAAACACAAAATGACCGCCTGGTTTTAGTACCCGCTTTACTTCTCCCATGACTGTGTTCCAATACTCTATGGGATAGTAACAACTAAAGCCTGTAGCAAGGCATAAATCGAACTGATCCTCTTCGTAATTCAACTTGTGAGCGGGGGCCCATTCTACTCCTTTGAACAGCTTAGAATTGAGCTGAGGGCCACGAGAATTTAATGCGTCTCTGGCTGCGCTGCTGATGTCTTGACCGTAAAAATATGCTTCCCATTCCCGCCAAGGGTAGATCAGAAAGCTGACTCCGCAGCCAATGTCTAAACAGCGTTGATTTTTTTGAGGCTTGGCAATTTTCCAGAAGGGAGATACTGTTTTTGCTTGGAGTGTTCCGGCGACTGATTCTAGGAAAATTGGCATTGCTTCGACTTCTTCGGGTAAGGCGAATGCTTCTCCTCGATATTCGCGATCGAACCGAGAGGCGACTTGCGATAGTAAAGCTTGCCAGCTATCTGATTTGTCTTTGGCAAACCAAGTCTGCTCTTGACCTGCGACTGGGCGATTCCCTTCGGGATAGCTACGCTTCACGGACTTTTTAGACATTCTTCAATTACCTTCTAGAGCCTTTGAGTGCTTTTGTAAAGTTTTGGCGGTAAGGCTTATTAAAAATTAACGCCGGCCACAGCAGCGACAGTTTCAGGCGATTGGCAAAACTTTTGTCGAAGTTCGTGCGATCGAAACCATTCCAAAATTTCCAAATGCCGCCGCCGTAACCAACTAGCAACACCAATCCAATTAACGGTTCCATAAAATAACCCCCTAAGCGACTGATTGGATTTTGAGTCAGCGAGACTGCATCGCTAGTCTTAATCTATCATTTTTCTGCCCCCTGGTGCAGGATTCCCGCAGCACTTCCACCTTCAGCTAGATACTTCCAAATCGCCGCTGGTGGCAAACTTAAAAATGTAGCATTCGGAAGTTCGGCAACGGGTTATTTAACGGATGTAAGCGATGACAGGAAGTTCTGCCAACGACCAATGTACCAGAAAATGTAGCCGACGTAACGGATGATCGGAAGTTCTGCCAACGACCAAGGTAGGAAATGTAGCCGACGTAACGGATAACAGGAAGAAGCTTATTCTGCAAGGATTTGAGTAAGGCTAGAACGTCCTAACTGTCGGGCGCGGTTATTACAGCAGCCAGGAAATAGGATTCGGGCGAGCAAGTAAAAAGCGACTTCTACTAAAAATCGATCGCACAAATCCTAATTCTGTTGAAATCGGCTGCTATGGGCGCACGGCCTCGGTTTCTGAGATTTGTGCGGCGCGCGATTATTCAAAAATAATTAACACTGATAGTTGGTGCTCCACAAGTTACAGCAGGCAAGGTTTTTCTAGCGGACAATAACGGTAGAGAGGTTTCTAAGCAAGGAGGATTTTTTATGCGTGCAGTGCTGATGGCTGGGGGGTCGGGAACGAGGCTCAGACCCCTGACGTGCGATTTGCCTAAACCTATGGTACCAATTCTGAATCGCCCGATCGCAGAACACATTATCAATTTGCTAAAAAGGCACAATATTACGGAAATTATTGCCACGCTGCACTACCTTCCTGATGTGATGCGCGAATATTTTACTGATGGGGCAGAGTTTGGCGTTCAAATGACCTACGCTGTGGAGGAAGACCAACCGCTGGGTACGGCTGGTTGTGTCAAAAATATTGCGGAATTGCTCGATCGAACTTTTCTAGTCATCAGTGGCGACAGCATCACAGATTTCGACTTGACGGAAGCTATAAAATTTCACCGCAGCAATAAGTCCAAAGCCACGTTAATTTTAACTCGCGTTCCCAACCCGATGGAATTCGGCGTGGTGATTACTGACGAAAATTACCGGATCAGCCGCTTTCTGGAAAAGCCTTCTAGCAGCGAAATTTTTTCCGATACCGTCAACACCGGTACCTATATTTTAGAACCAGAAGTCTTGGATTATTTACCAGCAAATCAGGAGTGCGACTTCTCGAAAGACTTGTTTCCGCTGCTGCTGGAAAAAAACGAGCCGATGTATGGTTACATCGCCGAGGGTTACTGGTGCGATGTCGGCCAGCTTGATGTTTATCGGGAAGCTCAGTATGACGCGCTGCGGGGAAAGGTGCAACTGGATTTGAGTTACTACGACGAAGTGCGATCGGGAGTTTGGGTAGGTCAAAATACTTTTATTGACGATAGCGCGATCGTCGAAGCACCCGCCACGATCGGCAATAATTGCCGCATCGGCGCCCGAGTTAAAATCGATGCTGGTACTGTCATCGGAGATAACGTGACAGTTGGCGCCGA
Source organism: Microcoleus sp. bin38.metabat.b11b12b14.051 (assembly GCF_013299165.1). NCBI lineage: Bacteria > Bacillati > Cyanobacteriota > Cyanophyceae > Oscillatoriales > Microcoleaceae > Microcoleus > Microcoleus sp. bin38.metabat.b11b12b14.051. The sequence goes on along the minus strand of NZ_JAAFKD010000009.1, from coordinate 205,981 downwards.
CGCTAACCTCAAACGTCCCATTGTCTGGAATGGAGCAATTATCGGTGAAGATGCTCATCTCAGAGCCTGCGTCATTTGCCGCAGCACCCGCGTAGACAGGCGCGCCCACGTCCTCGAAGGTGCTGTTGTCGGTTCAATGTCGATCGTGGGAGAAGAGGCGCAAGTCGGGCCTAGCGTGCGCGTCTGGCCGAGCAAAAATATTGAATCCGGCGCTCTGTTAAATCAAAATTTGATTTGGGGAGAACAAGCTAAGCGGAATTTGTTTGGCCAGCGTGGCGTTCAAGGACTGGCAAATGTGGATATTACCCCGGAATTTGCGGTGAAATTGGGGGCTGCTTACGGCTCAACTTTGAAACCTGGCGCTTCAGTCTCGGTTTCTCGCGATCAGCGTAGCATTTCGCGGATGGTTTCGAGGTCTTTGATTGCGGGTTTGATGTCCGTGGGAATTAATGTGGTCAATTTGGAATCGACGGCAATTCCGATCGCGCGCACGGTTTCGTCTACGATCTCAATTGCTGGCGGCATTCACGTTCGGATTTCGCCCGATCGCTCCGACCACATTTTAATTGAATTCTTCGATATCAAAGGCATCAATATTACTAAAGCTGCGGAGAAAAAAATCGAGGGCGCTTATTTTAAGGAAGATTTGCGACGCGCTCTAATCCCCGAAATTGGAGAAATGTCGTACTTTAACCAAGCTCTCGATGTTTACAACCGGATGTTTGAGCGGCAGATGAATGTTGAGGCTATTCGCTATAGCAATTCTAAGGTGGTAATCGATTACGTTTACGCGGTTTCGGGAGCAATTCTGCCGCAAATGCTCGCCAAATTCGGCTGCGATGCGGTGGTGCTCAATGCCAGTCTCAAGCAGACTTCTCTGAGCAACGGAGAACGGGAATATTTGCTCGACCAACTCGGCCGGGTGGTGAAAGCACTCAGCGCTAATTTTGGCGTGCAGGTGTCCGCCAACGGCGAACAGCTCATTTTGGTAGACGAGTCGGGAATCGCGGTTCGCGGGGAAATGCTGACGGCGCTGATGGTAAATTTGATGTTGACTTCCCATCCCAGAGGTACAGTAGTAGTGCCGGTGAATGCGTCTTCTGCGGTGGAGGCGATCGCGCGTCGCCATCAAAGCAAGGTAATCCGCACTAAGGCAAACCCAACTGCATTGATGGAAGCCTCTAACAGGAATCCGAATGTGGTTTTGGGCGGTAGCGGGAATATGGGTTTTATTTTCCCGCAGTTGCATCCGGGGTTTGACGGAATGTTCTGCATTGCTAAAGTGATAGAAATGATGACGATTCAGGAGCGATCGCTCGGACAGATCAAAGCCGAACTTCCCCGTGTCACCCACCGCAGTTACAGTGTCCGCTGTCCTTGGACGGTAAAAGGTTCCCTAATGCGGCATTTGGTAGAGACTCATTCGCCCGATCGTTTAGAATTAATAGATGGAGTGAAGATTTTTAACTATAGCGATGACAATTGGCTATTAGTTTTACCCGATGCTAGCGAACCCACCGTTCATATCTTCGCCAACAGCGAGGATCGAGATTGGGTCTCGGAAACTTTGAAGGAGTACCGTGCCCTTGTTCACGATTTTGTCACTCACGCGGAGGCGGCGGTTCGACAAGATAAATTTGGGAATGGGTAATTGGAAATAGGGCATGGGGCATTGGGCATTGGGCATTGGTAATTGGTAATTGGGAATGGGTAATTGGTAATCGGTAATTGGTAATCGGTGACAACCAACAGCGAATAAGTAGTTGTGCATAATCAATTACACACTCATCTCGGCTGAAAGCCTTGTCAGTTTTAAGAGTATTTATGTAATTAATGATGCCTGGTTACGTAACAGAAAAAAATCAACAATCCCGAACTCCCAATTACCAATTGCCCAATGCCCAATGCCCCATGCCCAATGCCCCATGCCCAATGCCCAATTCCCAATTCCCAATTCCCAATTCCCAATTCCCAATTCCAAATTCCCATTTAAGTTATGAATAGCTGCATTTTAATGGCGGAAATAATTCAACAACCGCAACTCCGTTATACTCCAGACAATCAACTGCAAATCGCTGAGATGCTGGTGCAGTTTCCAGGGTCAAGACCTGAAGATCCACCAGAACATTTGAAAGTGATAGGATGGGGCAATTTAGCTCAAGAAATTCACGATAAATACCGCGAGGGCGATCGCGTGATTATTGAAGGCCGTCTCGGTATGAATACGATCGAGAGAGATGGTATCAAAGAAAAGCGCGCTGAACTGACAGCCCAAAGGATTTACACTGTCGGCGCCGATGCGATGAGTGCGGCTCCCCCAGCTAGAACCGCCCCCGAACCCGCTCAAATTCGCGACAGCGCACCCGCTAATGTGCCAAGCAATGTGGTTCCCATGAGTTCCCGAGGCCGCAGTTCTAACAACGCTCCAGCCCCTGCTAACCGCCCGTCTAGCTCGGATTGGAACTCGCAGCAGTCTTCGGATGCCGATCGCAAGCCCGGTTCCTCTAACGAAGCTGATAATCCCGATTACGATCCAATTCCGTTTTAAGATCCAATTCCGTTTTAAGATCCGACGGCGAATAGAGCCGACGGCGGTTAGAAACCGCGCCTACACAGGCAAAACCCGGATGGTGCGCGGGTTGAAGATAAGCGGTTGAAATCATAGAACCGACGGCGGTTGAAACCGCGCCTACACAGGCAAAACCCGGATGGTGCGCGGGTTGAAGACAAGACAAGACGGCGAATCGATCCGACGGTGAATAGATCCGACGGCGGTTAGAAACCGCGCCTACATAGGCAAAACCCGCCTCCGCGGGTTGAAGACAAGACAAGACGGTGAATAGATCCGACGGCGGTTAGAAACCGCGCCTACATAGGCAAAACCCGCCTCCGCGGGTTGAAGACAAGACAAGACGGTGAATAGATCCGACGGCGGTTAGAAACCGCGTCTACACAGGCAAAACCCGCCTCCGCGGGTTGAAGACAAGACGGCGAATCGATCCGACGGCGGTTAGAAACCGCGCCTACATAGGCAAAACCCGCCTCCGCGGGTTGAAGACAAGACGGCGGTTGAAATTACCTTCTTTTCTTCAGTCTGCGGAGGCAGACTTCGTTTTTGTAGACGCGGTTTCAACCGCCGTCTTCGTTTTTCTAAACGCGGTTTCAACCGCCGTCTTCGTTTTTGTAGACGCGGTTTCAACCGCCGTCTTCGTTTTTCTAAACGCGGTTTCAACCTTACGTGCTATCCGATCGCACTATTTCCCGATCCGATCGCACTATTTCCACGCCAAAAACACGAGCAAACTCAGCGACAACGATCGCCCTAACTCGATCGACCTGAATTCCCGGTATAAACTGCTCTAAACTACCAACAGGTCGATCGGGAATCCCGCAAGGTACAATTTGCCCAAAACCTGCCAGATCCGGGCAAACATTTAGAGCAAAACCGTGCATAGTAATCCAGCGACTGACTTTAATGCCGATCGCACCTACCTTGCACCCATCCACCCAAACCCCAGTCATTCCCGGAACCCGCGAACCCTCCAGCCCCAATACTTCCAGCACTCGCAACAGCACTTCCTCCAACTGCCGCAAATACCAGTGCAAATCCTGCTGGTGACGGCGCAAATTCAAAATCGGATAGCCTACCAACTGGCCGGGACAATGGTAAGTCACCTCACCACCCCGCTCAATTCTGTGCAATTCCGGCTGAGTTTGGCTCGGGTCAAATTTCAGAAATTCCAACTTCGAGCCCAATCCCAAAGTGTAAACCGGCGGATGTTCCAGCAAAATCAGCACATCAGGCAAATCTGGATTTTCCCGGCGCTGTTGGACAAGTTTTTGCTGGATTTCCCAAGCTTGGGAGTAGGGCACTTGTCCCCAATCGAGGAGCAAGCAGGATTGAGAATTGAGATGTTGAGAAAAAGAAGGTAAAAGCATGAAAAAAATCAAGAGTGTTTATACTGAATATTGACGCAGTTAAAATTAAGAATTGTCAACACTTTAAAAAGATTTTGAAAATAAGTGTTTTCTAGAATACAAGGTGCTACTGTATGAACTATACCCACGTTACAGAAGGGAGGGAGCTCTATGAAGCTTGTTATCCAGGGTAAAAATATAGAGATCACCGATGCGATTCGCGAGTACGTCAATCAAAAGGTTGAAAAGGCAGTTAGCCATTTTCAAACTTTGACGACGGAAGTGGACATACATCTATCGGTGGCTCGTAACCCCAGGATCAATCCTAAGCAGACTGCTGAGGTGACTATCTATGCTAATGGCAGCGTGATTCGGGCTGAGGAAAGCACGGAAAGCCTTTATGCCAGTATCGATTTGGTTGCCGACAAGATAGCTCGTCAACTGCGGAAATTTAAGGAAAAACGCCAGGACAACAAAACCCAGACTAACGCCAAAACGGTAACTGTGGTTGATGAACATCCTGTAGTAGCAGATTTGATTGGCGATCGAACTCCCGAACTTCCAGCCGAGGTAGTGCGGACTAAGTATTTTGCCATGCCTGCGATGACTGTGCAAGAAGCTTTGGAACAATTGCAGATTATCGATCACGATTTCTATATGTTCCGCAATGCGGAAACAGGCGAAATTAATGTGCTCTACGAACGCAAGAGTCAGAGCGGCTATGGAGTTATCCAACCACGCAACGGTAACGGTAACGGGCATAGCAAAAATGGCAAAATTGCCGAAAGCGCTGCATTTGAAAAATCTAGTGTTGGAAAAATCTAGATAATTGTTAATCGTTAATGGCTGCAAGTCGTTAGCAAAAAAAAGGACTAAAGTCCTCACTACAAACATATTGTTCGTAGTAAGGACTTTAGTCCTTTCTTGGTTTTTTAGAGCTATTTTGAAAATTAGGCGTAGGTGCGTCGCCATTCTTTGATCCCTAAAGAGCGATCGACTTTTCGAGCAGCGACGCACCGGATCAGCTATATCTCGCGGCTAAATCTCTGGCTGCTTGTCGGTGTTTTTCCACCAAACTCGGCGGCGAAAGCACTTGGGCGCTATCCATATGCTTGTTCACCCACAGGCTGAATTCGTTGAGGGAGCGATCGGGCAAATCGATCCAATAATCAACATATAGCAGGTTGCCAGAACTATCCTTCGGGCCTTCTTTAATCTTTTGTCGCGGATGTCGGCGATCGCCCTCTAGAATAAATCCTATTACTTTCTCAAAAAACCGCACCTTCACCTTTTGCAACTTTAGCGTACCCTCCAATTCAGCCTGTTGTTGCTCTGGTTTACCCAAATACAGCCCCCAGCCATTTTTTAACAACTTTTGAGCTATTTTCAAGTTTTGTTCCTGTGCGGCTAAACCGCGCCCTTCTGGATCGATAATTTCGCAGTGGTCACTAAAGCGGTTCACTCGTTCTACGGTCAAATGCCCGTTTTCGCAATCTTGGCAAATCAGATACCAGGCGATATCGTGATAAATCAGTTGCAGGGGCCAAATTCGCCGTAAGCCGATGTTTCCTTTGCCGTAATAATCTTTTTCGCGGTAAAGTTCGATCGCCTGTCCCCGCACGATTGCTGTTTCTACAGTTTCTAATTTGTGAAACAGGGTATTTTGATTTTTTTGGCGATCGAGCATTTCGACAGGATCGGTGTAAATAATCGCCCGATTCAGGTGTTGGCGAACGGGATAAAACAATTCGCCTTTGAGTTCGATATCCAATCCGCGCAACAGTTTTGTGAGTTTTTCATAAATGCGGCGCACTTGGGCATTTCCCTGATTTTTTGCTTGGGATGCTAGGGCTTGGAATGCGACTTGCAATTCTTCGCGAGTCATTGCACCGGTACCGAGATAGTAGCCGGATCGATACATTCTTTTATCCAGGATTCCGTAGTTACGCAAGGTTTCTAAGTCTTTGCGAATTGTGGGAGTTGCGGGATAGTTTTCGGGAAATTCGATGCTGAATTCGGCTGCGATTTTCTGTAATTGCGATCGCACTTCTAGTAAAGCATCGTGATATTTGCCGTCCGATGTTTCGGTGTTGCTGTATCCGATGCCGGGATTGTTTACTAATGTGGCAATTAGTAGCATTATGCGATCGAACGTTAGTCGATCGGCGTAGGCGTGAGGGGTTGGTTTTTTTGCCATGAGCTAGGATACAGGTCGGGCTGGGAAAAATCAAGCGAAAGACAATATTGACATAAAAATTTATAAATGGCTGAAAGCTTTTTATTTAGAAAGCTTTAGAATTTGTAATTAGTTTGATAAATATTGTGAATTACTAGCATTGAGGCAGGCTCGTCTGGTATATTAAGTTGAGTCGGACTTAAGCAGTTAGCGACTTGGGACACAGCAGCACTTCGGTGCGTATAGCCCGCCTTACAAATTGAATCTATGTCTGAATACACTGCGATCAGCTTTGCCCCCGTGCAGGGCTTTATTGAAAAATCCCGTAAACTCCGAGATTTGTTTGGGGCTTCTCTGATTTTGTCTTATCTGAGTTCTAAACTTGTGAAAAAGGCAGAGTGCCTTGGCTTTGAAGTCATTTCTCCCGGATGTCCTAACGTGAAAGAAGGAATGCCAAACCGAATTCTAGTTAAGGGCGACAAGGTATTGGATCGAGATACTGTACAGAAAACTCTCTTAAATGAGTGGCAAAAAGTGTTGGAAATTTGCCGAGAATGGGTAGAACAGAACGTACCCGCTGAAAAGTATCATTGGTCACAGACGGATGAGCAAAAAGGACGACAGAAAGGCGAATGGGAACGCTGGGGGAGTTATACCTGGGAAGTATTTTGGGGAACTGGTAAAAAGCCCGATGAAGCAATGCAAGATTTAGAACGCCGCAAGCTGAAGCGAGATTGGACAGCTATCAACTGGATTGGTGAGAGTTCCAGCCTATCAGGGACAGATGCAATTGCTTGGCATCAGTTAGGGAAGGAATCGAAACAACCAGGGCGATCGCTCGATGAAACTGAGCAACTAGAACTAAAACGGTTTTATCATCACCTCGCTTGGATTTTGGACGATCCTTATGCTCGTAATCATAAAGCAAGAGAGCGAACAAAAATCTTTATTCCTTCAGATCAAGAATTAGAAATTTATTTTAATAAAAAAGAGAAAAACCGCAGCGGAAAAGAAGGAAACATCGGTGGCAAGTTTATTGCTCCTGGTGAGAGATTAAGTATTCCTGAATTGGTAAAGCGTCTAGTAACGCTACCATATCTTGCCAAGAAAATCGGCATGACAGAATTAGATGAAGGCTTCAAAGATATTAATCGTGAAGCTGGATACTGGACAGGCTGGTTTATGGGTGATGGCGACAAAGTTGGAGATAAGCTTCAAGAAATTGTCAAGCGAAATGAAAATGATCAACCAAAGCAAGAACACAATCTCAAAATATTCAGTGATTTAATGAGGCGGTGGGGAAACGAGTTTCAGGAAAAGCAAGATTTATTTCCTGAAGGTAAAGGACGTGTCATTTATGCTGGTGGCGATGACTTTTTTGGAGTGCTTTACAGTGAGGAAACCAAAACACAAGAAACACCGGAGAAAGTAAAACCGATTGAGGCATTTAATTGGTTATTAACTTTAGAGAAACAATGGGAAGAATTGCAAAAGCAAATCAAGCAAGAACTTGAGCTTGATTTTACCTACAGTGTTGGCTTTGTTTGGGCTGGGCATAGCGTACCACAGCGAGATATTTTGCAGCACTGTCGGGAGGCGGAAAAACGGGCAAAGAGTTTGGGGCGCGATCGCGTTACAATTCGAGTAGTTTTTAACAGCGGTCAATGCGTGCAGTGGACTTGTCCTTGGGATTACTTACACATTCTCAAAAAATACAAAGACCGCGATGGTAAAAGCTGGGGACAAAACCCCAATTGGAGTCACATTTACAGTGATTGGGCGCAATTGAAAGCGCGTCATGCGATCGAACTTAAAGATACTGCTACAACCGTAAATGAAGATATAGCTTTATCGATTTTTAAGCTGTATTTTGACGACATGAGTGGTTTTGAAAATCAACGGCTAAAGATTTTCAAGAATAATACTGATACACCGGAAAAAATTGCTCAGTGGATCGATGGTTTAGTAAATGTGGGTTGGCAACTATGTTCAAATACTTAATCACGATTCAGCCTTTAGGCTTTATGTATGGTAGTGCAGGTGCATTTCTTTCACCAGAAAACTTAGTGGGTAAATCAGGTTCTAAATTTCCTCCTGATGCTGCAACCTTATCAGGTTTATTTTTCAGTGCCAACAAAGATCAATCCTTTGCACCCCATGAAGAACTTCGAGATCAGTTATATCTCGCTGGCCCATTTTGGGCAATGGTTGATAATCCAGAATACTTCTATGTACCCCTACCTCGGCATAAAGTAGTTGCTGAAGATATTTCTGATGAATGGTTGATTAAGTCACACAAATGGTGTCTAAAATCTCAATCTGAAACTGAAGATACAGCAGAGGAAGAAAATCCACCTGATAAAGATGAATCAGAGTATCACTGGCTTAAGATTGACTATTGGGATGATGAGCCAGAATATATTCGAGAAACTCGAACACAAAATCCCCCATCTGTGGCTGCAAAATGTTGGGAATATGCCTCTATCTTGCATCCACAAATCAAAAAGGACGAGCGTCACGTTCTCCCAGAAGATGGACTATTCCTTGAAAATGCTGTACAAATGAAAGATGATACCTGTCTGGTTTATCTTTCGACCTATCCATTAGCAAATGGTTGGTATCAGTTCGGTGGTGAGGGTCATCTTGTTGAAATTGATAGCATTAAATTAGAAAATGATAGCCCCATTCTTGAGCTTTTACGTACTCCTATTGAACGGGCTTTTGCCTTGATTACGCCCGGTGTTTGGGGATCGAATCAGCTTTCCTATCGTTATCCAAAACAGCAAAGTTTTGCAATGGATCACAATAAAATTAAGTTGTTAGCAGACAAAGCAGTTCCTTATCGCTACCGTATTGGCTATGGGGACAAGAAACAAGAAGAGTTCCAGACGCGAAGTCAAGGTCGTTTGTCTCGCGGACGTTATGCCGTTCCTGCGGGTAGTGTCTATGTCTTGAAAGACCCGTTAAATAAAAATTGGTGGGACTTTCCGGCAGAATGGTTTCCAGAAAAAGGATTACTTAAAAAGTTCGGCTGTGGTTTGTGTTTGCCAATTAAAGTTGAAGGAGTTGATGACTAATGTACAAGAAAGCCTACGGCATCATTGAAACGCTAGCTCCCTTGCACGTCGGTGCAACAGCGGGAGAAGAAAGTGGGAATCTTAATTTGATTTTCCGCGATCAATTTACGCAGACAGGGATTATTCCTGGTAGCTCGATTCGCGGAAGATTTCGCGCAGATTTGAGAGATCGGGAACCAGGAGAAGAACAAATATGGTATGGACATGAAGCTGTTGATGGTCGTTCTGATGGCGGTACAACCGAAGCAATTGTCAAGTTTGAATATGCTTCACTTGTCTGGTTTCCTGTATTCTGTCCTGGTCAGCCTGTGGTTTGGGTAAGCTGTCCTTTGCTGTTAAAAAGGTTTAAGCGGATTGCAGGTATAACAGCAAATATTCCTCAACCTTACACAGCACAAAGAGGTTTACAAGGTCGGCAGATGGAAGATCGAGGTAAAATTCTCTTCTTCAATTTAGGGTTTTTGGAAATGGAGCATGAGGAGGATTTATCAGCCTGGATTCCTACGGGGACAGATTTAGATGCTAACAAATTAGTAGTAGTGCATGATAACGATATTGCTATGCTGCACGATATGGCACTGTATCGGCAAAGTCGTGTTAAATTGGGATCGAAAGAAAAACCCAACGAGAAGAAAGTTGATGGTGGTGCTTTCTTCAATACAGAAGCTTTGCCAGAAGGAAGTATTTTAGTATTTCCCATTGCGTTGAAAGAAACAGGCTGGAAGCCTTTTGGCGAAAATGAAAATACATCAGATTTATATTTTGGTGGTTTGGAATCAATAGGTTTTGGTCGTTGTTTTGTATCACTTATAGGAGATTATCAGTAATGGGTTGGAATTCTTACGAACTCGATCGCGCTGCTCAAAAGCTAGTCCTAGATGCACGACAACGCGATCCACAATCTCTCAATCAGTCCCATAATATGCGAATGGCTGTAGCTTATGGGTTAGAACGTTTCTGGGGCGAACATTTACGCCTTAAAGGTAGAGAAGAAACCAAGTCAATTTTCTGGAAAGAAACCTGGGATGCTCTACAAAGGATTATGCAGAATTCAGGAGTTACGATTCCAAATGATGCGGTAGTTCCTAGCAACACAGGACAAATTCAAACTATGTCTGCAAAACTCTGGGCTTTGCCTGTGGAAGATCAGCGAGTTGCGATCGCAGTTTTAACTCAATTGTGTGACTGTCTTGTGTGGTGGACACAGCGTTATAAAGTTCGGAGGGAACGTCCATGAAAGTAATTCCTAATGCACACAAAAAAGTTCCGATGATGTTTCGCGCACAGGTGAGAGATCGATCGCAACTGCAATATCTTGATCCTAAAAAGAAAAAGGCAGGTGAGAAACAAGATGTTGAACTGTGGGCAGATGAATGGATAGACAAAGCTGAGTTAATCTCTGGGGAAAATGCCCAAGATATAACAACTGATACTTTTCAAGCAAAGTCTTATCAAATCTCTTGGCGTTTTGTCACCAATGGCGGGCAAGATGATGGAATGCTCCGCCCTGTAATCGGTGCTTCAGGGATTCCTTTTTATCCTGGTAGCAGTATGAAAGGAGCATTTCGCCAAGCTTGCGAACAGTTAGAAAAAAAGGGTGATATACCACTAGGAAGCTGTAATAATTATTGCGGCGATGATTTAGAAATCACGCCGGGTTTATTGCGATTTCAGGGTGCTTACCCGATTAATGATTGGACAATAGGGTTATTAGATTTAGTTCATCCTCAACAGGGTTGGCAAGTGATGACTCGTGATACTAATGATAAACCAAGAGGTGAAAGTGCTTATGCTCAGATTTCTCTTTATCAACCAACCCTGAGATTTGCGATTTCCTGTTCTAAACCTTTGTTACCAGATCGGTGGCAGCAAATTTGGCAAATTTGGGAACAGGCGATCGCAGCCGGATTAGGTTCAAAAGTCTCTACAGGTTATGGACAAATTAACCAAACCTCTCACCCAATTGTTTATCGAGCAAAACTCAAAGGGCAAGGACAAGCTGCTAAACTGATTGATGATACTGGAGAGTTTCGCCCGAATATCTTTCGGGCAGCCATTCGCGGTCATGCCTTAAGGATTTTTGGTGGTTTAACAGATAGTGAAACCGCACAACAATTAGTGGAAAATTTGTTTGGAGGTATCCAGCAAAGAGAAGCAACTGTTGGACTCTTAGGATTCCAGTTTCAGGCTTCTAAATCAGATATCAAGCCTTTTGGTTCTGGAAAATATGCTCAACCCGCTTATGAAGTTGAGGGGGAATTAGTTTGGTTTTTAGCTAAACCATTAGCCACTCCTAACCAAGAATTAATCCTGAAAAAATTAGTTGGCAAATTAATGCAGTTTGCCATGATTTTGGGAGGATTTGGTAAATCATGGCGACGAGTCGATCACCGCAAATTTTTTGAAGAGTATTATGAAGACAGCTATAAAGCGTTGATTGGTTGTCACTGGCAATGGCTAGGAGAAAATACCCAAGGTCGAAATGTACAGGTTAGCGGATTAAAACAGGTAAGTGGTTTTTTAGATAATGTCCGACAAACAGCTAGAGAGTGGATACAATCTCAAAACAATCCACTACGAGAAGCTGAATGGGCACAAGATTGGCGAGAATCTTGGCATCCTAGTAATGTTCAGGTTTGGGGTAGAATTGCGGACAATGCTGATGAAAGTGCAGCCGTGCGTTGGTTTCACAAACCTTACCAACAAAGGATACAAGGCATTCAGTCAGAAGGATCAATTTACAGATCGCCTGTTACTGGAAAAATTGGGCAAATAAGTCTTATTTGGCATCGAATGTATCCTTTGATAGTTCTGAGAAGAGATCCTGAAAATCCTAGAAAGCCGATTATTAGACCTAGCCCTCGCTATTTGGAAATTATCACGATCTTTCCAGATGAATCAACAGAGTCAAATGATTTTTTGGATTTTATGAATAGCCATCCTGAACAGTTTGAACAGCTTTGGGGAGATAAAAATTAATGAACGTTTGGATTATCACAACAGGCAGCAGTGACGTACAGCTAAAGAATAATCGCTGGAATACTTTGTGTTCAAAAGTTCGTAGTGAATTAGGAACTAGCAGACAATTTTCTTGCTCTGAATCCGAGCAAACTGGTAAAAAACTGTGGCGGTATCCCTCAAGAGCAATGGGCATTGTTTATGGTCAAGCCCTTGCAAAATACTATAATGACTTAGACTTTCCCCTACTGAATTCTTTCTCTGGTTATCTCAAAAAAGAGCAGATTGAACTCAATCAAATTATTGTTCTTTTAACCGATCAGTCTGATGTTATAAGTGCTGTAAATAAAGGAAAACCTTCACACCCTTATTGGCAAGACACCTGCACTCTCAAGCCTATTCTGCAACACTATCTGAATATTGCTTTTCCAGATGTTGTCATGGATAGCGATCGATATTTCCCAGTGCTCAAGCCGAAATCAGGTTCGGTGGGGTTGGATGACTGGAATGAGGTTTTAAAGTTGGTTCAACAGGAGTTGAAAAAACTAGACATCCCAGAAGATGCGACTGTTTATGTGAGTCATCAAGCTGGGACTCCGGCGATTTCTTCTGCTGTTCAGTTTTCGAGCTTGGCAAGATTCAGAAATAATGTCCAGTTTCTTGTTAGTAATGAATATAGTCAAACAAGTGAGAAAATTCACAACTCTAATTATCTGGGAGCGATTCAACTTCAGGAGGCAAAAGCACTGTTAGAACGCCATGACTATACAGGTGTTCGGGATATTTTGGGATTAACTAATACAGTCCCAAGTAGTTTCCAAGAAAAACGCATTAAATATCTACTAGATGCCGGAGAACAGTGGAATTTTGCTGAATTTCTGAAATTCAAGAAAATTGTAGTCGATCGCAAGTTGCTATCACTCAAGAATTTTCCGTGGTATCAGTCAGGATATGAATCTGTTTATCTTGCTTGGGTTCGCTTAGAACAAGGTAGTACAGTTGATGCCTTATTTCATAGCTTCCGTGCTGCTGAAGGCACGGTTATTAAATGGGCAGAAAAGTGTTATAGTTCTCACGTCGTCAAAGATTCAAAATATGGACTTCAAATCAAGCTTTCCATTTGTCAAGAATTACCTGACTACTTCAATGCACTCTCTGACAATTTGCAAGCAAACTTCCAAAAAAGGGGCAAATTAGGACTGTATGGCGATCAACTTTATGAGTTACTAAAACAAGCTCGACCTGATTGGGAAAACCATCCAGACATTAAAATAGTTTGGGAAGTTGCTAAAAAAGAACGCAATAATTGCTTCCATCGCCTAGAAGGCTTACAAGAATCAGAGGTTTTTGATGCTTGGGATACTAAAAGTAAAGATGATTGGAAGAACCGGATTTTAAGCTGTATAAATTTTATTGCTAAAGAACATTTGCCGCAACAAGAAGAATTTACATCACTTGAAGAAGCGAGTTTGATGGCGAAAGTGCATGACGAATTGGTGGAGTCGATCGCCCGTTACGAACTCCAAACCTCAACCAAAGCGCCAAATACCACGAAAAAACCCGGTTTCTGACCCCGCGTGCATCCAGGGCGTACCAAGCGTTTTCTCACACAAGAGGTGAAAAAGTATGTACACAACATTGCGCGCCGCTAACGTCCGCAACCTGTCCATCGCCCTTGTCAACGGTACAGTCGCCCTCATAATTCTTCTGATCGCACCCCTCGGATTGGCTGCGGTAATTACTAACACCCTCCTCGTCACGGCTGCGATTGCGGCAGACCAAATCACTCGCTACCTGCAACCCTCGCGCGCTCAATGAATCGAAAATTCCTTGGATTCTGGCGCGGAATCGGCGCAAATTATTCCGGGCGATCGGGATTTCTAAAATATTGAGAAATAATCCCAAATTATCACCGGGCGCTAATCTAAGAAACCGGGTTTTTCACGATAGTTTCGTACTGTGACGAGTATTTTCGCAAAAACCCGGTTTCTGACTACCCATAAGATTGTGTTGTTTTATATTGTGGTTTACGATATGCCGGATGACAAACGCCGCCAAAAGGTACACGATTTGCTTAAGGGTTACGGGACTTGGGTGCAGTATTCGACTTTTGAATGTGTGCTGACTTCGAGGAAGTTTGCGGAACTTCAGAAGAGACTTAGCAAACTGGTGGTTTTGACTGAGGATAGCATCAGGTTTTATCCGCTATCGAGTCATACTTTGAGCCAGGTGGAGGTTTGGGGTGTGGGGCGCGAGATTACTGGGCCGCCTAAGTCTGTGATTATCTGAAATCTGCGAGGGGGTAGGCAAATGGCTGAAACATCGATTCGGTCGTTGACCCCCTCGATATATTGCTAGGCAAGGGTTTCAGCGTTTTGTTTGGGGGAATTTGCGGCGTTTGTGAAGACAATTTTCGACCCCCTCGCAAATGGCCTCTGGACAGCTTGCGCTGTATTGGGTGTATGATGTTGGGGTCCCCACTCGCTGGGGAAACTAATTGAATGGAAACAAGAGTGTAGCTAGCAGGATGAAAAAGTCCTTAGCAGGTCCCCACTCGCTGGGGAAACTAATTGAATGGAAACAGTGCTCTCTTGATCAGTGCATCTACTTGCTCATACCCAAGTGTCCCCACTCGCTGGGGAAACTAATTGAATGGAAACTACTTATCTGCGGGGGTAGTGAACTGATATTGGTGTCCCCACTCGCTGGGGAAACTAATTGAATGGAAACTGCGTCTATATCTCATTCCATTGAAACCCTCATCATAGTCCCCACTCGCTGGGGAAACTAATTGAATGGAAACTTAAACCATCTAAGTAAGCCTTAACATACTCAGAGGTCCCCACTCGCTGGGGAAACTAATTGAATGGAAACGGACATATGATGATAAATTCATCACCACTCATCCACTGTCCCCACTCGCTGGGGAAACTAATTGAATGGAAACTTAGCACCCGATGCAGTACACAAACCTGTGGTGTTCATCAACCGTCCCCACTCGCTGGGGAAACTAATTGAATGGAAACTTTACTTCTGCTAGTTCGGCAGCGGGTATTACAGCATTAGTCCCCACTCGCTGGGGAAACTAATTGAATGGAAACTGCCACTACTTCAGGAGCAGTAGCAGGTGCCACTACGTCCCCACTCGCTGGGGAAACTAATTGAATGGAAACCTGTCATGTGAATCTCCTCGATTTTTTTACTACATTTTAAGTCCCCACTCGCTGGGGAAACTAATTGAATGGAAACGCTAAAACAAAATTAGTGGAAGTTTTCTATTAATGCGACAGTTTAAGGGAAACCATAAATAGCTGTTGACAAAAGACTAGATTTCTAATAGTCTTATTTTGGGGGGATGCCTTTAGGGGACGCTTCTACCGCATAGAATAACGTCTTTAAGGCATCGTCCTATCCCCCAGCCGAAGGGTTACGGCACTGTCTAGCAAGTTAACTTGTCACTTACTAGAAATACATAGCTAAGACAAAGTATGTCGAGGTCTTCTATTAATGCGGAATCGAAGGAGGCTTCGACTCCCCCGACACCGCAAACAAAAATTCAAAAATCAGAGCTTTCTGTAGTGCTAAAAGCTCTAAATTTTCAACATCTGGAAAACTCCCAAGACAAACTTTTACAACTCAAATTTCTGCAATCAATCCGAGTTGCGAAGAATTAACAAGCACAAAAAAAGCCCCATAATCGGGGCAAAATATAACTATTCTCACTCGTTCGGCGAAGGTGGGTTTATTATATTGTTGGTTTCTGGTATAGAGATTTTTGGTAGACACGATCGCTTATTTTGGAGTTACCAAAAGCCAAGAATCCGCTGTTTTGAAAATCTCAGAATTCTGCAAATCTAAATCTTTAAAAACTGGTTGAATATAAACAACCGATCGCAGCCACGGAAGTTAACGCTAAATACTCCCCACTCGTTGGGGAAACTAATTGAATGGAAACTTCATGGTTTCCTCCTAGTGGTTGAATATAGTTGCGAATGGGTTTGAGTCCCCACTCGCTGGGGAAACTAATTGAATGGAAACATAATAGGCCCGGTGGGTAGGGCCTACTATCACTTCTTCTTACAGTGATGGTTGTTGGGGAACCACTCACACTTGATTATCCCTGCTGTATTCCTCTCAATGACTGAGGGGAAGTGCTCATCACCTAGTATATCTAGGTTGATATTTAAGGCTACCTTGATACCATAAGCTAGATAGGCACCCACACACATACCAACACTGACACCAACACTTTCAACTACTCTCATAGCATATTCCTGTGACATAGCACAGTATTAATGGGATTGATGCCTCGGATTGACATCCATAGGCACCATGAAGTCCCCACTCGCTGGGGAAACTAATTGAATGGAAACGAACTGTTCTGTACCCCATTGTTGGAATACCTTATAGATATCATGTCCCCACTCGCTGGGGAAACTAATTGAATGGAAACTTGGCAGCACAGATAGCGTGTACGGTTACATCATTGAGTCCCCACTCGCTGGGGAAACTAATTGAATGGAAACTCACCACCGACAGGGAATCCCCAGATTTCGGTGAACTGTTCATGTCCCCATTCGCTGGGGAAACTAATTGAATGGAAACTTAAAAAAGCAGCCAAGGTTTCCATCTTGACTGCTTTTAATTTTCCCATCCTGCCAAAAACTAATTGAATCGAAACGCGCTACACAATCTTATACCAATTTAAAAAAAACATTCCTACAAAAAAGAAATTAGAGGTTTTTACCTGTAGGGACACGGCACTGCCGTATCCGGCAATTTATGATTATGACAGATCATTTATATACGCTGAATAAGCGTAGCAACAATTTGTCAAAATGGTATTACATATTTTCAAAACGCTTGCTATAATTATTAACCTTATGCAAATTATATTTCATTTGCACGAACACCGATCGCATAGGGCAGTGCCGTTTCCCTACCAATCAAATTATATTTCATTTGCACGAGCACCGATCGCATACGGCAGTGCCCAAGGAGTGTTAACTTAAGCTGTCAGCCCGCCCATGTCTGTTAGTCGTCCCACGAGTCCGCCAGGGGTTGAAACCCCTGTCTAATAGCTAAAGTCCTCTCAAAGAGGACTCAAGAAATCATCAGTCCTCTTTGAGAGGACTTGCGCTTTGAGGCAGGGGTTTCAACCCTTGCCGGACTGTGAAATGAACCTTAAGTTGACACTAATAGGCAGTGCCGTTTCCCTACAAATGAGATTCTCTAATATCGATAATAGTTCGATCGCACAACACGACATCAAAAATATATCACAACTTGCACAATCCAGACAAAGAAACCGGGTTTTTTAGCAAATCTGCGGGTTCCAGCGAATAATTCTCGTAAAAAAACCCGGTTTCTGGCCACCCACGCGCAATCTAGCTTTTGATAGCTTCCAAAGTCTTCAGCGCTTCCGAAATGTGAGCCTTAAAATCCAACATTGAGTCAAAAATATGCTTGACAACACCTTGTTTATCAATCACATAAGTCACCCTACCCGGCATAATCCACAGTGTAGGCGGAACCCCGTACAATTGCCGAACTTTATTCCCCGTATCGCTCAACAAAGTAAAAGGTAACTGATATTTCGAGGCAAATTTCTCGTGAGACTGCTGCGAATCATCGCTAATCCCAATTACTTCTGCACCAGCATCTTTGAAAACCTCATAACTATCACGAAAAGCGCAAGCTTCCGCCGTGCATCCCGGTGTATCGTCTTTGGGGTAAAAGTAGACGATGACATTTTTTTTACCTCGAAAGTTCTTGAGGCTAACTGATGTGCCAGTTTGCGACGTTAAGGTAAAATCCGGTGCAGTATCTCCTAATTTGACAGCCATATTTTGGGTTTGATGAACAATATCTAATACATATTACTCTACACCAAACTGGTCAAGCTTAGTTGGCTGAGACACTCCCTATTCGGCAATAGCTAGCTTGACACAAACACGAACTCCTTGCCAATCTCGTTCCGATAGCTGCCCAATACGAACCAAGTTAGCAGCAGGAGGCAATGTTACGATGAAACTCCGAAAAACAGATGCAGCCCGTAAACCGGCTGCTTCCCAGTCTTGAAGCACGTAATCGGTTATACCTAGCATTGTTGTCTGAGTTGTAATCAACCCAACTATGACATCAGGGCGATTTGCATGGTAAGTTGCTGAGGACAAAACAACAGCAGGGCGACGCTTAATGCCCGTAACGCCAGGGAAATCAACTGTTATAATGTCACCGGGATTAAAGCTCACTAATCCATCTCCTGACTATCGGGATAAGCAGTTGCAGCATATTGTGTGGAAAAAATAGCTAAGTCGAGTTGATCTTGTTCTGTCCAGGTATCGCTTTCGTCAACAACATCTGTATTAGATTGTACCAGATTATTGAGAATTAATGTGGCCAATCGCAATCGATCGGATGGCGATAAAAGGCTGATGAATTGAGTATAGATTTCTTGAATTGTAGTTGGCATGATTCAGTTTTATAATCCTTTATTGTCCATTTTACAGGTATTTGGGAAATCTTGTTTTTATCAACGAGTATTACAGACTATGATACATTGACTTTTGTCATTAACAACACCAGATTATTGACTCTTTTTAGACAAAATCAAATTGAGTACGTTCAACTCATTAGAACTCAACAGGTACTTATCTGTAAACATCTTTTCCCGACTTTGCTCTAAACTGTAGCTTCTAAACACGATAAACGGGAATTCGTGGTACTTATGCCCGATCGGCATTACACTGTCTATAGGATAGGTCGATCGCACATACGCCGACAGAATATCCCGAAACAGCCTGTCTTCCGGTTCCTCCAGCTTCGTCTGTGCAAAATACTCCTGCATCTCCTCCCCGCTGACAAAAGCAAACAAAGGTATAGCATAATAGCGATCGAACTGCTGACTCTGCTGCTGGAAATACTGAGTTTTCTCCAAATCGCCGTTGAGAAACTGCAAAAGCTCGATCGCACCACCCCTAATAGCAGATTTTACATTCTCAGGAGAAGATTTACTATCTCTAATCCGATACATATTTTCCAGCAACTGATTATCTAAACAGTTCTTAATTTCATTATTCAAGCGCATTTGATAGTTTTCATCCAAGCTTTGAGCAGCCAAAGGCACTATCAACAAACCGCCACAAACATGACCCATCTCTAGATTACCATAACCCAGTAAACCATCAAGAGGACTGCACATCTGTAAAAACTTGCGATTAAAATCTTCCCGCATTTCCAGATAAGAATTGCCCTTTTCACGAGACTCATCAGATTTTGGCAAAACAAACTCCGCACGGCTCAAAAGCTCCTCCAGCCCCTCATAAACCTCCTTTAGAGCCATATTTCCTCGGTGGCGGCGGTGTTCGCTTTTCAATATTTTAATCAAACCCGCAATCTTGCTGCTAAAAGTATCGCCCACAGCCGAAACCGACTTTCCACCAATCGGAATCATCAAAAACTTTTCCCTACCCAAATATCCATATCCCACAATCCGCGTCATCACCGCCGTCTTCAGAATTAGCAGCAAATTCAACAAACTCAACTTGCTTTCTTGTAGCGAAAGTTCCACATCATCAGCATAGTAAACTGCGGTATCAGACAAGTAAAAAACCAACTCCTTAGCTTCACCATCTAGCGTATTACCATCTTCATCTTCCCCGCGCCCCCGATAAATAACTTGAATCACCTCCATCAGATTTTTCTCAATCTGAAAGCGGGGAATATCTACTAAAATATGCTTCGTTTTCGGGAAAGACAAGCCGCGGCTTCCCGATGCAGTCATGAAGATTACCTTAACTTTGTTTTTGCACTTTTGTATCTGTTCTTTTTCCTCTTCCGAGATATTCGCGTGGACTTCCAGGTAATCGATATAGCGCTTAAATTCTCGCTCATTTTGGATTCTCTCAATCAACTCTCCCAATCTTCGCTTATCCTGAATGTAGACGATAATTTGTTCAACTCCCGGTATTCCTAACCGCTGATTGATATCCTCAATCATTTGAGACTGTACGGATTTAACTAAATCATTCTTGGGATTTAAAGCAGTATCTTCAGTAAATTTTACAGCTTCTACAAATACCTTATAAGTTATCTCTAAACTGCTAGCGGGATAAGAATTTGTATTGATAACTTTGGCAGCTAATCGTTTGAATTCAAAAGGAGTAACCTGTAGTGGTGGGATTTCCTCGGATTTTTTGGGTAGCTTTTTGAAATAGATTTTATCCGGTTCCGGCGAGGTATCATCGAGGTGTTGTGTAATCACATCCGGGTCAACAATCGAAGCATCGGCTACAATAATTTTAGTATTAAAACCGTGTTTTGGGTGGTGCAACTCATATTTGTTAAGCAGCCTACCAATTCCATGTAAGAAGTCAACGCCGCCGTCGTCTCCCGTAATTTCATCAATCATAATGAAAATGTGTTTGATGCGGCTGGAGATTTCCTGCATTCTAGCTGGGATGACACCTTTGTCCCGCTTATTGTAAGCATCTTGAAATATTTTATCTAAATGCTGGAGGGTATTTTTTCCTGTTTCTGTCACCTTCAAAGACTGAATAGAAACGGTAGCCACGATATTGTTCGATGTCTTGCAATTGATGCGAGTATATATTGCATCGCAGACACTACTTAAAACTCCATCTTTTTTACCAGTTTTAGGCTTAATTACTGTTTCTGATTTCCTTTCAAGTTGCGGCTTTTGAGATTTATTTCGCTGTGTTTCCGCACCGTCGTTGATGAATTGGACATTTTTTTGTTGAAAATTTTCGTGATGATTATTTGCAACATAATTTACTGTACATTTTCCATAATTTCCGTCTATAATATCGGAACTTGAGTTAACGCAAAATAATCTATTGTCGCACAACAAACCAGTGTTTTTATCTCGAAATTTCTCGATAATATCTAAGTTTACTTGCTTGCGGGGGCTGACGTAAAGGAACAAAAAGCCATCGTCAATATGGCTTTTGAGGAAATTTGCGATCGCAGTTGTTTTCCCAATTCCCGGATTTCCAGTCAAAAACAGGTAAGTTTCGTGAGATTGCAGTGCTTTCACAATCAATTCGGCGTGAGCATCTCTCAGATGTAGTCCGCGAGAAATTTGTAAATCATCTGCCAGTTTATCTGATATAATATCAATGGAATTGACAAAGTTATCAATCCGCTCTGGATGACACACAGGCGTAGAACTTTTGCCAATAGTTAACAAATCCTTGACAAACTGTTGGCCATTCTGAAAACTGCGAGCCGCGTTGAGTTGAATCGCATCTAAAACTTCGCCGCGAGCAGCGTTAATCTCTTTACCTTTCGCTTCCTGATGGTAGATTTTGGCACAATTCGCCAAGATATCAATCTTATCACTGCGGAGGGAAATTGCGTTGATTGTGCGATCGCTATAACCGACAACATTCAACAAAACCTCAGCATCATCACCAATCATCTTAGTTGTTTGCAGAAAACCGTAGAAGCTGTGAGCGTAGCTACCAGCCTGAATCAACTTAGCGCTTTCCTTATCCTTATACTTAAAAGCCGTAAAATAGCGTTTTAACTCCTCCGAAAAATCAACACCTAATGTGCTAGTATCAATTCGCAAATTAGAAAAAACACTTTTCGATCGCAAATAGCTAATTTCTCTGAGCAAAGACTTCCGCATCACCTCTATTTCGTTGAGATTCTCGACTTTTCCCGCAGCCAACGGGGGAGTAAACACCGACAAATCAACGCACAGAATCCTAAAATCTCTACCATTCTGTAACAAAATCAGCGTATCAGCCTGCAAAAACTCACCTTTTTCCTTGTAGCGACGGATGTAGGAGTTAATCTCATCGTCTGATAAATTCGGTTTCACCATTTTAAACTGAGATAATAGCTTCTTAAAGGCTTTAAAAACTTCTGTCTTATCGTCATTCTGAGTTCTAATACTGTTAGCGCAATTAAGACTACACTGAAAGTACAAGATTTGCGATGTGTTTAAAGTCCACCCAGTAGATTTGATGTACTCCCGGAAAAAATTTAACCCACCGAGAAAGCCTTTTTGAATAAAAAATAGGCTCCATTTTTCCACAATTTTAGCATCCAAACTACCCAGCAAATTAGCTTCCCTGGTAATTTCCGCCATCATCTTTGGTAATTGGAGTTGCTGCAAATCTAGACGATAGGAATCACCGAAACTGTGGGATATATTTTCGCGCTGAATATACGCCAGAATGCCAACATTGAATCCCACCTCAAACAGCCGTCCAAAATCTTCACCAATCATGATTTGTACCTCCATCACCGACATTCAATACTTCTCTTACCTTGTTCAAAAATGCCAGGGAATTAAAATCCGCCCTACCACCACAATGACTAAACACAGATAAAGCACCAACTGATTCATCGCCAATAATCCGCTCGTAGGGGTCAAGTTTCAAACTAATCTTGTAAGCAGATTCATAGCGAGAAAAGTGAAATATTGTTAAATAGTGCAGTATAGTATCTTTAATTGCACCATCATAAATTAAGCCTTGGTGAATATCTTGGTCATCCAGAATGCCTTCGTATATATGCAATAGCGTTGAGTAGGAAATCACGCCGTTATAAAAATTCTTTTCCTCCTTGACTTTTATGCCGTTAAATAAGTTGAAAAACATCACAGCTTGCTGACTGGTATCTGCAAACAAGCTTTCCAGCTCCATTGCATCCTGAATATAAAAGGATTTTCCCTGATCACCGAGGAAACTGCGTACATAGTATTTATCAAAGAATATCGGATAGATTTTGATATCTCGCCGCTCTCCTTTCAAAGTTCGGAGCAGTTTTTTGGACATGAAAGATAGCTCCTCATCTTCATCTGTCTTGGTAATATGCAGCCTACTCATGTAAGGCGCTTGGGAGATATACGCAAAATTCCGATATCCTTGCTGATAAAGCTGACTCATTACATCTTCAAGGATTAATGGCTCAGAATAAAGACGGCTGACATTGTAATTTTCCGAAAAAGTTTTCAGCATTTCGACTTGAATTGTGCTGTCGTCTAGGCGAGTGATTCCGACAACTTCTCCGATTAAACTGGCTTGTCTTTGGAAGCGGTTTTGATTGCTTATTTTCGCATCACTATCTCGGCTGGAAACGACAATAATTGCTAACTTGTCTAATTCGGGAGATAGCTGTACATTGTCGTCGAAGCGAAACTTTTTAGGAAGAATGGAATACATGGAACTCAAACCGTTACGAATCGTGTAACTTTTTGGCGTTTTTTTGATCCGAAACCCTTGGGAAGTTGAGCGTTGTTTTTCACTCAAAACATGAGACAATGTTTTGGAAAGGTTAGCCATAAACTTTTCTGACGGCGAAGGGTGTTTTTCGTCACCTTCGTGAAGTCTCACCATCGGAATAAACAAGTTATCCGCAGTATTTTCGAGCAATATTCTCAGACAGATATAAGACAGCAGCACCATCGTAAATTTATATACAAAAGTCGCCGCAGGTTGTAAACCTTTATCACCGCTGTCTAGTCGTCGGTTGTTGTACCGGAACAACAGCAACTTATACTGCTTCAAAAAATCGTTATATACACTCATCCGACTTTCGGGAATCGAAGCTATAGGCAAAATATCAACGTCTTTGATATTGTACTCCATGCTAAAATTTTGGCGTTCATCAGTCGGGAAATAGCGGACATCTTCGATGGTGATATTGACTGGTAGCTGACAAATAGATTTTTCATCGACACTAGGTTCTTTGACGGTAATATAATGAAGCGTTTGCTTGTAATTTCGCTGCATAATCTCATTGAAAAATTTACCATTATCCAAAATATTGTCAATATCTTCTACCAAACCTAGTTTGAGGTTAACGTGTCGCGTTTCTGTGCGCTTTGGCAAAATTGTCTGCCTTTCCAGAAAGCCTCTAACCATTCTTCTCAGATGCGTAATTTTGTGTTTAACATTGATTTCATTAAATCTAGTCAGAAAGTTTCGGAAAAGTCGTTTTTTGATTTCGTCATTGTCACGACTCAATACATTTTTGATTAATTGCTCAAAACTGGGAACCGGATTAAATTCGAGTTCTAATTCAGGATTATAATCTTCAGTTCCTGGAGTGTGGGTAGATGCAAACGCAAAGTGATATAATAATACTATTTTGAACAACTTGCGGACGAATGTTTCGGAATTAGAATCCTCCGCAAATTCTGCTTGATGTTCTTCACTATCTGGATTTAGCAGATTTAGATAATATTCAAATACTTCTTTTCCACCGCGCGCTTGAACCGAGTTGTTAAATTTGATTTTGAGGCCAAAGATAAACTTGCGCTCATTACAAGAAGTGTCTGTACTTTCTCCCAAGTAACCTTCGACAATGGGAATAATTGGTAGTGCATCTAGCACTTCGGCCCTGGCAAAGATTTCTCTATAATTAACTCTAATCCCAGCATAATTAACTTCGTAGTCACCCTCAGATTTATTGGGATCGTTGATGTAATCTTCGATTAATCTGAGGCGGCGAATCAAGTCTTGTAAATAAATGATGCCTACAGTGTCTGTGCTGCTAGCGCGAATGTGTTCTAGCAGATACTCTAAATAAGTGATTTTAGCTTCTTTGTTGATTTTTCCTAGAGTTTCTTTGTCTACGAGTCGAATCAATTTGTGAAAATCAGAGTCGGGATTTTTAACCATCTCATCAAGACGATGGTTGAGTTCTTGTTTATCGTCGTTAGTCTCGGCATTTTCATTAATATAGTTTTCTATGCCATGCTTTAGTTCTTGCTCAAAAATATCAGTATTGCGGACAGTAATCGTCAATTTATGCAGTTTTAAAGCTGCATGGCTACCAGAACCCAGGCTTTGTAAAGTTAGCTTTTCTTTTTGTAAAGAAGGGTGGCGAGTGCTAAAATCGTATTTGAATCCTAACTGTTGTCCGTTTCCCCGAAAAGATGGTGAGTTTAAGGGACTAATCAAATTAGCGACAAACCTTTCAATCGAAGTATTTTGTGGCAGTTTAGATTCTAATTGTTGTCGCAAACACTCTCTAATCTGCCTGACTTGACTGCCGAAATTCTCTTCAACTTCCGGGGGAAAGTTAACGGTAGCAGCATCTGCTTGACGTTCTAAAGATCCCAAGGGTGGCCGCACTTGCTTTTTCGCAACATCCGCAGCAATGGTGTCAATATCAATTAACAAGCGACGGTTGTCACCGGATACGCTAAACGGGTTTTGAGTCTGCAAAGTTTCTAAAATCTTGTCCAGCAAATCGCCATAGTCTACTGGAACTAAATCGCTGTCGTCCAATCTTAAGATGTTCACCCTGTTAACTCCCTTAAAATGCTTGAATCCATTCTTTAATGTCGTATTCTGTCCAAATCTGATTTACCCAATAGGGATCGGTTTCAACTAATTCTCGCACTTGGGTTTCGTCTGCGGCTTCGTAGATTGCAAAAACTTTGGTTAAGTCTTTGGTTGGGCCGATGGTAATTAATACTCCTGATTCTTTTTGTTTGGCAAGTCCGGCCAGGTGTGCGTCTCGAAATGGTGCGCGTTTTTCGAGAACGTCTTGGCAGTAATTTCCCCACATTACATATTTGGTCACGGTTTTGAGCCTTGGATTAATTTGTTTGAGGTTTATTGTACAATAAGTGTAGCATGATTTGATGATTTTTTTTAGGATAAGATTGATTAACCGCAGAGGGCGCAGAGGGCGCGGAGGAAGAGGGGAAGAAGAGATAATTTATTAATGTTATTTCGGAGTTTTGCGGACTGAAGTCCGCACTACGAACCTTGAATTTAGGTTCGTAGTGAGGACTTTAGTCCTTCTTGAATGCGGACTTAAGTCCGCACTACGAACCTTGAATTTAGGTTCGTAGTGAGGACTTTAGTCCTTCTTGAATGCGGACTTAAGTCCGCACTACAAACCTTGATTTAGGTTCGTAGTGAGGACTTTAGTCCTTCTTGAATGCGGACTTAAGTCCGCACTACAAACCTTGAATTTAGGTTCGTAGTGAGGACTTTAGTCCTTCTTGAATGCGGACTTAAGTCCGCACTACAAACCTTGATTTAGGTTCGTAGTGAGGACTTTAGTCCTTCTTGAATGCGGACTTAAGTCCGCACTACAAACCTTGAATTTAGGTTCGTAGTGAGGACTTTAGTCCTTCTTGAATGCGGACTTAAGTCCGCACTACAAACCTTGATTTAGGTTCGTAGTGAGGACTTTAGTCCTTCTTGAATGCGGACTTAAGTCCGCACTACGAACGGTTAGCTTCTGAGGCTGACTCCGAATTTTTCGACTAGGATGTCGCGGACTTTTTGTTGGGCTGGTTCGACATCGGTTTCGCTTAATGTTCGATCGCCCGATCGATAATTCAACCGAAATGCTAAACTACGTTGGCCCGCGGGTACGTTGTCGCCGCGATACTCGTCGAAGAGTTCCACGGAATCTAGCAAGCTACCAGCCGCCCGTTTCATCGCACTCTGCATCTCAACCACCGGAACTTCAATCGGTGCGAAAAAGGCGATGTCTCTGTCGGAAGCTGGGAAACTCGAATAACCGGCGAATTTACGAGTTGCATTACTCGATCGACCTAATTCATCCAACAACACGGCTAAATCTAATTGAAACACATAAACCTGTTCCGGCAAACCCTTTTCCTGCTGCAATTGCGGGTGTAACTGTCCGAAAACTCCCAACTGTTTCCCGTTTAACGATAAGGCTGCTGTGCGCCCTGGATGCAAGCGCCCATTAGAGGAATCCCCCGCATATTCCACAGCCAAGCCCAACTGCTGAAACACACTTTCTAGGACACCTTTTGCTTCAAACCAAGTCAAAGGTCGATCGCGCCCACCTTGCTGCCATTTCCACACTGTCGGGTCGCCACCAATAATCCCCGCTACGGCATCTGCTTCTTTCTTCGCATCGCCTTCTTTCCAAAAAATGCGTCCGACCTCAAAACCATTAAGTGCGCCGCTTCCTTGTTCCAAATTGTATTGGAAAGCATCAATCAAACCTGACAGCATTTCCGTCCGCAAAGCCGAATACTCGACAAACAACGGATTCGCTAGCACAACTTGATTGTCTCCCTCAGTTTTTACTAAGGAATAGTGCATCAACTCTGTCAAACCGGCCGCCCGAAAAGCCGATCGCACATTCCGTATTTGCGCGTATTCTGGAGATAAGTAACCCGGTTCGGTTTCGCTGGGTAAAGTATCGCAGAAATTGTCGTATCCGTGGAGTCTCGCGACTTCTTCGATTAAATCGATTTCTCTTTCTAAATCTCGGTAACGATAAGCAGGAACAGTTATCGCCAAAACCCGTTCTTTTTCCGTCGCAGCAACTTCGCATCCCAAAGCTGTGAGGATATTTTTTACTTCCTCGGGTTCCAGATATGCCGAACCGCCGGTTGCTCCTCTTTTCAACTGTCCTAACACTGAGTTTACTCGATCGAGACGCAATTCGAGCGATCGCGACCAACTCAAATTTTCCCCCGAACTCGCCGTTTTCTGCACCGTCGCAGCGCCACCAGCCAACTCCAAAATTAGGCTAATAGCGCGATCGCACGCCGTCGTCAAAGCCGCCTGATTCACCCCCCGTTCGTAGCGGATCGATGCCTCACTCCGCAGCCCTTGAGCGCGCGCCGAACGGCGAATCGTTGCTTGGTCAAAAATCGCCGCTTCCAAGACTAAATTTTCGGTTCCTTCGTGTACTTCCGTATCTTCGCCACCCATGACTCCAGCTAGGGCTACGGGTTTGTCGCTAGCAGTAATTAACAGATTTTGTGCTTGCAAATTGCGGTTTTGTCCGTCCAAGGTTTTGAACGATTCCCCTGGTTTGGCAAAGCGCACGCCGATGTTGATGTCGGAAGTGCCGGTGAAAGATTGTAGGCGATCGCGATCGAAAGCGTGCAGCGGTTGTCCCCATTCGAGTAAAATGTAATTAGTGATATCAACCACATTATTAATCGGCCGCACTCCCGCCGCCTGCAATCGCTGCTGCAACCAAGCTGGAGACGGAGCAATTTTCACTCCTGAAATTTCCGTGCCAATGTAAATCGGACATCCTTGCAGTTCCGATATTTCTACCGCTAAATTAGGACTTGCTTTCCCATCAATCGCCACATTATTAACTTCAGGAATTCTCAAACTTGCGCCAGTTAGCGCCGCCACTTCCCGCGCTACGCCCACCATGCTTAAAGCATCTGCACGGTTAGCAGTTGCCGTCAAGTCTAAAATCACATCATCCAAACCCAAAAGCGGGCGAATATCGCTGCCCAATTCAGGATTTTCTAGCTCGAAAATGTGAATTCCTGCTGATTCCTTCAACAAGCCCAATTCGGCGAGAGAGCAAATCATTCCTTCCGAAGGAACCCCGCGCAATTTAGCTGGTTTAATCTTTAAATCAATCGTCGATAAAAAAGTGCCGACAACGGCGACAGCTACGTAAATATCTGCCCTCGCGTTGGGTGCGCCACAAACAATATTTAATGCTTCAGCTTTGCCGACATCCACTTGACAAACTCTCAATTTGTCAGCGTTGGGATGTTGTTCTATCGCAACTATTTTACCCAATACTACGCCGTCGGCCCATTGACGGCGGTCTTCGATTTCTTCGACTTCAAATCCGGCCATTGTCAGAGTTTCGGCTAATTCTTCCGGGGATATTGTCACATCCACCAATTCCCGCAGCCAGTTTAGAGAAATACGCATAATGAGAGTCAGTAGTTTAGTTGTCGCGTTCGGTAGTTATTAGGTCAGTAGTCTGCGCCCGTCGGCTTCGACTGTGCAGTCCCAGAATTTATTCGGGAATGCTTTTGATACCACATGAGTTAAAATTTGTCAAGACTATAGTGATATAGATCAGCAAAAATGAGCGATCGCCTCAAAGGTAGATGGCTGCTGTGAGATGAGTAACAATCTCATTCAGAACATGAGGTATGCTAGAGATATCTAACAGCGCAAAAAGCACCTAAGTTTAGAAAGACTTTACACAAAAAAGGGCAACTTTAGCAAGTCTTTAAACTATGTTCAAGGATAATCTACCGAAAAAACTCACAGCAGCGAGATAATCAAAATAGGGAAAAGATATCGGCCTAAAAGACTTAGGTGCAATTCCAATTCGCAACCGGACGCACGTCCCACAGGCAACTGATAGATCGGTATTTCTAGCAGAAGCGCTCTCAGGGAATTTGTGTAGTCTAGCGCTCGCCAGAGCAAAATCAGAAAAACATAGGCAAACTCAATCAACATGAGCTACTGCGTAAATCCGGGCTGTCCCCATCCTCAAAATCCTCCTGACTCTATTCTCCAGTGTCAGACGTGCGGCGCGCGGCTATTGCTGCGCGCTCGCTACCGAGTCATTGAACCTTTAGGACAAGGAGGTTTTGGAGCTACATTTCTGGCAAAAGACATCTCTTTGCCCGGTCAACCGAGTTGTGTGGTCAAGCAACTGCGACCCAGTAGTTCGTCGCCGCGAGTTTTAGAAATGGCGCGGGAATTATTCAAGCGAGAGGCGAAAACCCTCGGTCAACTCGGCGACCACCCGCAAGTACCGAGGCTGCTAGACTATTTTGAAACCGAACAGCAATTTTACTTAGTTCAAGAGTATGTTAAAGGCTCGACTTTGAAACAAGAAGTCAAGCAATCAGGGCGTTTCAACGAATCAGACGTTAAAAATTTTCTATTAGAAATTCTGTCAGTAGTGCAATACGTCCACAGTCAAGGAGTAATTCACAGAGACATCAAACCTGCAAATATTATTCGCCGCAGTCAAGACAATCACTTAGTTTTGATTGACTTCGGAGCCGTAAAAGACCAAGTTAGCCAAACACTATTATTAGACCCCGCCGACCAAAGCGCTAACACGAAATTTTCAGTGGGCACGTTTAGTTTTGCTCCCCCAGAACAAATGGCACTGCGGCCGATATTTGCTAGCGATATCTACGCCTTGGGCATGACTTGCTTGTACTTGCTCACAAGTAAGTCGCCCAAGGATTTAGATTTCGATGGCGTCACCGGCGAAATTGTTTGGCAGCCTCACGTTCAGGTGAGTCCAAATTTTGCGCGGATTCTCGATAAAATGCTGAAGCCGATCGTCAGTCACCGCTTTCAATCGGCAGCAGATGTGATCAAAGCCCTGAATGGCGAATTTGAAGACGCAGACCTTTGCGACGGCTTGGCAACTCAATTCAACGCCGGCGGCCGCACAGTTGAAGAGCAGACTATATTTAACGATGATGCTACTTCCTGGCCCTCGCCCCAAACCAAAACCGGTCAAGATTGGCGATCGACCAAGCAAAGCATCCGCCCTCGAACTTCCTTCACCCAATCGGGAAATACGGGGATGCAGCCCAGAGTTGCCCGCAGTCTGGCAGAGTCCGGCAGAACTTTCGCAACGACCGCACTTTCGGGTAATATAGCTGCGACCAAGGTAACGAAAGCTGTTGTCAAGTGGGACAGCAACAACTTGCGAGCGGCATATTTTAAAGGCAAGCGCGATTTTGCTGACTGTGAATTGTCGGGTTTGCAACTGCCAAAAGCCCTGTTGGCGGGGGGGAATTTTTATCAGGCTAGGTTGGTGAAGGCAAATTTGCAAGGAGCGGATTTGTCGGGGGCGAATCTCGGCCACGCCCGCTTAATTAAGGCGAATTTGCGAGGAGCAAATTTGACTGAAGCTTATTGCAGCACTGCTAATTTTGAAGGCGTGGATTTCCGGGGTGCTGACTTGACTGGCGCTTATTTGACTAAGGCAAATTTGCGGGGCGCGAATTTGTGCGGCGCGAATCTGACTGACGCTACAGTTAGCGAGGAACAACTGGCAACTGCTAAAACGAATTGGCTGACTACAAAGCCTGATGGTAAGCGGGGTTTTGGATTTTAAGAAGTCATGGGGCATGGGGCATGGGGCATGGGGCATGGGGCATGGGGCATGGGGCATGGGGCATGGGGCATCTCGCCCTGAGCGAAGTCGAAGGGTGGGGCATGGGGCATGGGGCATGGGGCAATTCTCCCCCTCTCCCCTTCGCCCAGTCAGGTGATTCGTCAGGAGGAAGCTCGATCGCCCCTCATCCACCTAAATTTAAAAGTAGCCATGGAGGATTCGATCGCACAAACCAATGAAATTGCTTAAGAGTCACACTCAACCCCTTCTGCACATCGGCATCCTAGCCCTGGCTTACTTTGTTACCGGAAAACTGGCAGTGTCCGTACTGGGACTGGTGAAAGCCGAAGCCTCGCCCGTGTGGCCCCCCGCCGGCATTGCGCTGGCGGCAATGCTGCTGCAAGGGCGCCGGATGTGGCCGGGCATTGCCGTCGGTTCGGTGCTGTTAAACTCAACCGCCGGTATACCCTCGGCTGTGATTGTCACATCGGCTTTTAGCGTTACCCTGCAAGCGCTGGCTGGGGAGACCCTGCTGCACCGGAGCGGATTTTGCACTAAGCTCGATCGACTGCGAGATGTTCTGGGCTTGGTGGCGGGCGCAGTCATCGGGTCTACTTTGCTCGGTTCAACCCTCGGTAACTTGGCTACGTGCGTTTTTGGTTGGGCTCAGTGGAGCAATTTCTCTCGTAATTGGTGGACTACATGGCTCGGAGACGGGATGGGAATTTTGATCGTCACGCCCGTCCTGCTAACTTTAAACGACGCTTTTAAAAGTATTAAATTACCCGTAAAATCCCGTAGTATTTCAAATTTTACATCAATTTTAAACTGGTTTAAATACCAATTACCAATTACCAATTACCAGCCTTCGACTTCGCTCAGGCTAAAATTACCAATTACCAATTACCAATTACCAATTACCAATTACCCGATCGCATATCAAGCAACTAACAACCGCTACAATCAGAAAATTTTAATTTTATCTTCCTTAGAAGCACTGATTTTGCTAACTCTGCTAGTCACCGTTAGCTGGTTGGTTTTTTGCTCGAAAACACAGGCGCCGATCGCTCTGTATCCCCTGGAATATCTGCCTTTTCCTCTGATAGTTTGGGCAGCCCTGCGGTTGCGGCCGCCGGGAGCGATTTTTGCTTATTCGATCGTCTCTTGTATCGCGATTTGGGGCGCAGTCCAGGGAGGCGGCCCGTTTCTGGTCAAAAGCGAAAATCTCAAACAGGCGGTTTTATTCTTACAAGCTTTTACCGGTACGATCGCCATTGTGGCCCTGATGTTGGCTGCGGCTGTCGCTGAACGCGAGCAAGCCCTCGTGGAATTGCGCCGGACTGCCGCTCTGTTGCGCGATGCTCACGCTAGTTTAGCCAACGCCCAGCGCATCGCTGGGTTGGGTAATTGGGATTTAAATTGCGCCGCTGTCGCCACCACACAAAACTGCACAGCATCCGCAGAACACCCTGCACCAAATATTGAATTGCGGTGGTCGGACGAACTTTATCGCCTCTTGGGCTTGACTCCGGGAACTGTCAAACCCACACCTGAAGTGTTTTTGCAGGCCGTACATCCAGACGACCGAGAATTGGTGGCGCGATCGCAATCTCAAGCGATATTTGAACGCCAACCCTATTGCATTAACTACCGAATTGCGATCGCCGACGGTTCCGAACGCATTGTCTGCGAACAGTCGGCAATTAATTCTAACGTCATCGCCGCCACAGTCCAAGACGTTACCGAACGCCACCGCGCGGAAGCGGCTTTGCGCGCCTCGTCCGATCGCGATCGCCTCCTCTCAGAAATGGCCCTGCGGATTCGCCACTCCCTCGATCTCGAACAAATTCTCAATACTACTGTCGCCGAAGTCCGGCAATTTTTCAAAGCAGACCGCGCTTTCATCGGTATTCTGGACGCAGCCGGGGCAAATCTTCCCACGCCCGCCTACGGTAAAATTGTGGCTGAATCTGTGGGTACTCAATACCGTTCTATTTTGGGGTTGCTGCTAGATGACCACAATCACGTCGCACACTTGAGAACTTTTTATGCCCGCAGCCGCGTCCGCACAGTTTGCGATACTACTGCGGTGCCGCTGAGCGATGCCGTTACCAAATACTACCAGGAGTATCAAATTCGTGCGACTTTAAATGTGCCGATCGTCCTCGGCGACGAACTGTTCGGGATCTTGGCCCTCAACCAGTGTTCTGACAGACGCCAGTGGCAAGAATTTGAAATTGACTTGTTAGAAAAACTCGCTACCCAAGTGGCGATCGCCCTCCAACAAGCCCAACTTTTGCAGCAGGTAAAAGCCCTGAATGCCAACTTAGAATCTCAAGTAGAGGAACGCACCCGCCAACTACAGCAAAAAATGCACGAACTG
This sequence comes from Microcoleus sp. bin38.metabat.b11b12b14.051, assembly GCF_013299165.1. Taxonomy (NCBI): domain Bacteria; kingdom Bacillati; phylum Cyanobacteriota; class Cyanophyceae; order Oscillatoriales; family Microcoleaceae; genus Microcoleus; species Microcoleus sp. bin38.metabat.b11b12b14.051. The sequence continues at coordinate 172,623 of NZ_JAAFKD010000009.1, read as the reverse complement.
CAAGAAAGCAACCGCCTCAAAGACCTATTTTTGCACGCAGTTTCTCACAATCTCCGCACTCCTGTGATGGGAATGTTAATCCTGCTCAAAAATTTGCTCAACAAATCGCCCTCGGAAGCTATACAGGATGTTCCAGTTTCGCGATCGATTTTGCAGCGCATCGTTCAGGCTAGCGAACACCAATTGACTATGGTTAATTCCCTGCTCGACGCTCACGCCAGCGAGGTCAAAGGAATTGTTGTTAAGACAGAACCGCTACATTTCGAGTCTTTGACTTCAGCAATTGTTGCGGATTTAGAACCGATGCTATCCAAAAATCAAGCAACTTTAACTCAAGAAATTCCGGCAAATTTGCCGCTAATCAATGCCGACAGCAAACACTTGCAGCGGGTGCTAGAAAATCTCCTAACCAATGCTATCAAACACAATCATCCGGGAGTCAATATAACATTTAAAGCCGAGGTAATTGAAGTTAAAAAAACACTAAATTTTGCCGAAAACGCACAGTTTTTGACATCCCCCAATAATTTAGTCGCCCGGTGTCTCCCCAACCAGCCCTGTGCTGCGGGCGATCGTACCTTGACGCTCGACACCACCGACAAAAATCAGGAAACCCAGCTCAATTTTCACCTTGACGGCAGTTGTCAACTGCCCCGCTATCAGGGTCAAATTGGCAATAACAGCAGCAATTTACCCCAAGTTACCGTAAAAATGGTTCGCTGTAGTGTAACAGACAATGGAGTGGGAATCAGCGTCAAACAACAGGAATCTTTATTTGAACTTTACGTTCAAGACCCCAATAGCCGACAATTAACAGGGCTGGGTTTGGGATTGTACCTCTCCAAGCAAATTATCAAAGCTCACGGCGGCTTCATCGGCGTCGAAAGCACCCCCGGAAGCGGCTCGACTTTCTGGTTTTCGCTACCTGCTGTCAGTCGATTTGAGATTTGAGATTTGAGATTTGAGATTTTTACTTGATTTCACAGATTAATCTGCGACGTTTAACTAGGATCTAAAATGTTCTTTTTTCCACGACAACAGTCAGGCTATTGTATCCGTTTCTGGGTCGATTCAAATTAGATAATCGCTATTAACCCATTTTTTAAATTTTTTCATGCTCAAGTCTTCAAGGTTCTATTCTTAACTTTTTAATCCATCAAAAATCAGTTTTAAAATCTGCAATTCTTCAATCAACAATTCTTCAATCCAAAATCCAAAATCTAAAATCTAAAATGGTATGGTTTATTCTGGCAATAAAAAATCAGTTGAGGCCTTAACGGTTTATGAAGTATGGCGCGATCGCTTCCTGCGCGATCGGCTGCGCCCTGCTGTGCGAATCGCCATCTTTTTTGCCTTGACAATCATTATCTATCTTCTCGGCGAAGCAATATTCGCGCCTCGGGAATTTAAAATTGTTTATTTGTACACTAGCGCTGCTGTACAATTGGGTTTGCTGACTTGTTTGATGTTGCAAAAAACCCCGATTGGTAAGCGCTATCCAGGTTTACTATTTTTGGGTTTTTCGTGGTCGCTTACTGTCGTGGTACAGATTGGTTTAGCCTTCGCAAGAGTCGGAGAATTACCAATTTTAACTTGGAGTTTAACGTTTCTCACCCAAGCTACACTGATGCCCGTCCGCTGGCGGCTGCACCTGATTTCTCAACTCGGCGTTTTGTTCTGCCATGTCGGCATAAATTTAATTTTAAATCTCAGTTTGGCTAAGTATACTGCTTTTAGATTAAGCGGGTTTTACTTGTATTTATTTTGGTTTTGTTTGATTTGCGACTTGTCGGTTTATTGGTACGAATGCCTGCAACGAACAGAGTTTAGCACCAGATGCGAATTGGAATTTGCTTATCAAAAATTGGAGGCGGCGGAGGCGAAGTACCGCAGCATTTTTGAGAATGCTGGCGAGGGAATTTTTCAAAGCACTCCCGACGGCCGCTATATTACTGCCAATCCAGCTTTAGCGCGGATTTACGGCTGCGATTCCGCGGAAGAAGTGACGGCTAAGTTTACTGACATTGAGCGGCAGTTGTATGTCGATCCAGCGCGCAGAAAAGAGTTTTTGCGATCGATCGAGGAAAGTAACACAGTCTCGGATTTTGAGTCCCAAATTTATCGCTCAGACGGCAGTATTGTCTGGATTTCCGAGAAAGCGCGGGCGGTTCGCGACGGCAGCGGCTCCGTGCTTTACTATGAAGGTTTAATTGAGGATATCACGCAGCGGAAACAGGCTCAAGAATCGCTGCGCCTGTTTATTCACGCTCTTTCTCACGATTTGCGGAACCCCGTAGCGGGAATGTTAATGGTGCTCAGGAATTGGCAGACGAAAACTGGTGATTCGATCGCGATTCCCCGTTCGGTTTTGGAGCGGATGATTCAAGGTAGCGAGCAGCAGTTGCGGTTGATTAATTCCCTGTTGGAAGTTCACGCTGGGGAATTGCGCGGTTTGGTTCTCCACTGCGATCGGGTAGATTTGAGCGCGCTAGTTAAAGCAGCGGCGGCAGATTTGGAGCCTTCAATGAATGAGGCTCAAGCTACTTTTAAAAATTTGGTACCCGATGATTTGCCCGCCGTGAATGCTGACACTACTCAGTTATGGCGCGTTTTTTCTAATTTAATTGCTAATGCTTTAAAACACAATCTTCCCGGACTGAATTTAACGGTTTCGGCTCAAGTCATAAATGCGGAAACATTAGTTATAACTCAAAGCGAAGCGAAACAGGATATCGACAAATTCCCAATTACCAATTACCAATCCCCAATTACCAATTCCCCAAGTAGCATGATTTGCTGCACAGTTGAAGATGACGGAGTGGGAATATGGCCGGAACAGTGCGAACATCTGTTTGACCTTTATGTTAGGGGTTATCAATCCCGACACTCGGTTGGTTTGGGTTTGGGCTTATACCTTTGCCGACAAATTATTGAAGCTCACGGCGGGGAAATTGGGGTAATTAGCACTCCGGGTGCTGGGGCAATTTTTTGGTTTACTTTGCCCTTGGCTGAAAATTTACGGTGAGTTTTTTGTATTTTAAACTACATTTTATCTGGTTTTTTCGCCACAGGTGGCGCCAGACCGGGTGAAGCAAAATTAGTTTATAGAAGTATTGATATTAATTCAAAACAGTGCTAAAATCAGCCGAATGTTTTCTAGATTTTTTTCCTACCTTCAGATTTTCTTTAGAAACAGCACTTAATCTAGAAAATGCCTAAAACTAGATAAGAGACGTGCAATTTATGTTTGTCGAGAACAGCTCAGAAAATACAGGTAAAGACGATGCAGCTCAGTACGAATCAGCCAAATATAACGAGCGGTCGTTCTCTACTTTAATTCGGGCGCTGCGTCTTTCGCAAGGTTACTTTTCTTTCGTTTTAGTGCACTGCAACTCGCTGGCTTTGCGACAGCAAATAGTCGATCGCCTGCAAGCAAATTCCGCCCAGAAACCGCTGCAACTAATTTTGCCCAAATCAGCGACAACTCTCTACACCACCATCGCAGCAGAAGTAGGCAGCGAAAAGCCTCCAGCTTTAATGATCATCGGTTTGGAGTCAGTGGAGTCGATCGATCGATTGCTGATTTCCACCAACCTAGTATGCACCGAATTCAGCAAAAAATTTTCCTTTCCCGTCGTCTTTTGGGTAACAGATGAACTTCTGAGAAAAATCATTCGCACTGCCCCAGATTTATACAATCGGATGACAACAATTAGATTTATTAGTCATTAGTCATCTCGCCCGCTCGCGAAGCCGAAGGGTGGTCATTGGTCATCTCGCCCGCTCGCGAAGCCGAAGGGTGGTCATTTGTCATTGGTCAGTAGTCATTAGTTACTGATTATGGGGAGATATTCAAAAATAATAAATAACAATTACCAACTGTCAACTGTCCCAGGTCAACTGCTTTCGGAGTCAACTGTCAACTGTCCCAGGTCAACTGCTTTCGGAGTCAACTGTCAACTGTCCCAGGTCAACTGTCAACTGCTTTCGGAGTCAACAGTCAACTGTCCCAGGTCAACTGTCAACTGTTAAATTCAGCTTCCCAAATCAAGACTAATTCCCGCGCCGCCACACTTCCCTCAGCCGGAAAATTTTGCAAAAAGTCTTTATCCGCCGCCACCTCATAAGGCCCTTCCTTGAACTCCAAAATCACGGTATCCGCAGCCAAAGCTACCAACGTGTGAATAGTCCCCTCTGGAAGTTCCACGGCGCGGGTGGGCCCGACAGCGCTGACTCGCAACGATCGCAAGATTTGACCGTTTTCGTTCAAAATTAGAATACCTACTTCTCCTTGAATCACCACAAAAAACTCAAAACCGTTAACGGAGGGTGGGCGCAGGTGTCGGTGAGGGCGAACGTAAGTACCCATTTGCAGCACGTTGACAAACCGCTGCACCTTTTCTGACAAATCGTGAAAATTGTAGTTTTGTCGCCCGCGGGGGCTGCTGCGGGAGGAAATTGCAACTTCGTCTAACAATTCCTGCGTCAAGCACTTAATGGGAGGGGACTGCACAACAGATATCCTGTACTTAATAGTTTTTGAACAAATCGGCTAGGCTGAGATCATCTTTACCAGCATCTCTTGACATATGAAAACCGCAAATCAGGTGCATATCACTAAAGCTATGCGTTTGTCAAGTATTTTGAGAACAAATATTAGCTCGATCGCCCTTTTGACTATTCTAGTCTGTGCCAGTAGCGTTTCTGCGTCGCAACCGAGGGCTGGGGGAGTGTTAATTCAGCAGGAATTGCCTCAGCAGCAAATAAAAGACGAAATTCGCGATCGAGTTCAAGAAGAAGTTGACATCGCTTTCGGGCGCACGGCTACAGTGATCAACGGGCTGGTAATTGCCTTAACATTGTTTCCGACAGCAGCCGGAGTCGCTGTGTGGTTTCTGTTGGGCAAATTGTCCAAGCAGACAACAATTGCTCGCCAAGAAATCGAAAGTCTTCACTATGATACAATCTCTCAATTAAAAATATTAATTTCCGATGCTGAAAGTATCCTAGGCGAAATTCAACACCAAACTAACCCAGCGGATGCTGATACAGACCTTTTATTGCCCGACGCCCAAATACAAGAATTCGCTCCGGTTAACTACGGCAATTACCAACAGTTATTGAGTGCAGGCGACTATGCGAAACAGGGAGATGCTTGCTTCTTTGAAAACCGCTATGAAGATGCGATCGCAGCTTACGATCGAGCACTGCAAATTCAGCCGGATTTAGCCGATACTTGGAACAACCGCGGAGTAGTATTCACTAGAATGCAGCGCTATCCAGAGGCGCTCGCATCCTACGAACAAGCTACCACACTCCGTCCCAATTATCCCGATGCTTGGAACAACCGAGGCGTGGTATTGTTGGAGTTGCAGAAGTACCCAGAGGCGATCGGCTGTTACGAACAAGCAATTCAAGCCAAACCCGATTACGCCGACGCTTGGAACAACCGAGGCGTTGCTTTTTCCAAAATGCAGGAATACGAACAAGCCGTAATTTCCTACAATCAAGCTCTACAAGTCAAAAATGATTATACTGACGCTTGGAACAATCGAGGCGTGGCACTCTCCAAATTGCAAAAGTACGAAGCAGCGATCGACTCCTACGACAATGCGGCTAAAATTAGACCTGATTTTTACAGAATATGGTACAATAAAGCTCGATGTTATGCGCTACAAGGTAAAATTGAATTAGCAATTGAAAATTTAAAGCGCGCTCTAAATCTCAATCCTAATTTGTGTAAAGAGTTGGCAAAAAATGAAGCCGATTTAGAAAAAATTCGCCAACACGATGCCTTTAAGCAGTTGATCGGTTAATAGATGGGCGAATGGAAATTGAGAAACCGGGTTTCTTAGAATAATTTCGGCTGAGTACGAAAAATCTAGAAAGAAACCCGGTTTCTGAGATTAGCGTACACCAAAACTTTGTAAGTAGCGAGAAACCGGGTTTCTGAGCATAATTTCGGCTGAGTACGAAAAATCTAGGAAGAAACCCGGTTTCTGAGATTAGCGTACACCAAAACTTTGTAAGTAGCGAGAAACCGGGTTTCTGAGCATAATTTCGGCTGAGTACGAAAAATCTAGGAAGAAACCCGGTTTCTGAGATTAGCGTACACCAAAACTTTGTAAGTAGCGAGAAACCGGGTTTCTGAGCATAATTTCGGCTGAGTACGAAAAATCTAGGAAGAAACCCGGTTTCTGAGATTAGCGTACACCAAAACTTTGTAAGTAGCGAGAAACCGGGTTTCTGAGCATAATTTCGGCTGAGTACGAAAAATCTAGAAAGAAACCCGGTTTCTGAGATTAGCGTACACCAAAACTTTGTAAGTAGCGAGAAACCGGGTTTCTGAGCATAATTTTGGCTGAGTACGAAAAATCTAGGAAGAAACCCGGTTTCTGAGATTAGCGTAAACCAAAACTTTGTAGAACTTGTAGGAACTTACAAATATTTTTGTAACAACAAACCCATTTTCTCCTTAGTTGCAGCCGGTACTTTGTCCAGTGGAGTCAGAATTGCATATTTCAAAGCTGAATGTGCATCAGAAATCGGGGGATTTTCACTCAGCCTCCGCACAGTTTCTTGAATTACTTTTTGGGCGTTTTCCGCATTGCGGTGCAAGTTGGCGATTACCATTTCTACTGTTACGCTGTCGTGTTCGGTATGCCAACAATCGTAATCGGTGACTAAGGCTAAAGTTGCGTAAGCAATCTCTGCTTCTCTGGCTAATTTTGCTTCCGGCAAATTCGTCATTCCGATGACTGTCGCCCCCCAACTGCGGTAAAGGTGGGATTCTGCTTTTGTGGAAAATGCGGGGCCTTCCATGCAGACGTAGGTGCCGCCACGGTGTAGGGAAACGTCGGCGAGGTTCAAGGATTCGATCGCACTTGCTAACACTTTAGCCAATTCGCCGCAGATCGGATCGCCAAAGGTGATGTGACCGACTATTCCTTCTCCGAAAAATGTAGAAGCTCGATTTTTTGTGCGATCGATAAACTGATCCGGTACTACCATATCTAAAGGTTTGGCCTCTGCTTTGAGCGAACCAACCGCCGACGCTGAGATTAAATACTCAACTCCCAGACTCTTCATGGCATAGATATTTGCCCGATACGGCACTTCCGAGGGCAAAAAAGTGTGATTGCGGCCGTGTCTGGCCATAAATGCGACGGGCGTACCGTCCAAAGTTCCCACAATCGCTGCATCAGATGGCGCGCCAAAGGGTGTATCAATTTTTACCTCTTCAACATCCTTGAGGGCTTCCATGTTATACAAACCGCTGCCGCCGATAATGCCGATTTTTGCCTGTGCCATTTTACCCTATGCCTGAATTTTACTGTTAGTGATTCTATCGGGCCATTGTTAAGTTTGCGTAAAGATAATTTAATTTTTATGGCAATTGTTACTGTTTATACACTGCATTGTCACAAAATAAGTATGATTTGAATCAGAATGTATCTTTACGCAATCTTTAAGAATAAAGGTACAGGGTTCTGTTACCTATTTTCTAGGGTGTTAAAAAAATGACAGTAAATTCTACTAGCGTACCTAAAATCGCGATCGAGGCGATCGTCCAACGAATCTTTGCTTTTCGCCAAATTACGCCCCTCGACAGGCGGCTGCTGAAGTCTGCAATGCTTTCGACAAACCGCCTCAACGAAAAGGATCGGTGTCAGATTAACCGAGTACATCAGGGCATCCAAGAAGGATTGATTCTGGTGGTGGAATAGAGAAATTTCAAAAAATAGTGATTCAGCCTGTGTCTGCTGGCGCTTATTGCGAGTGATAGTGTGATTTTGGCGATCGCATTTTGAGATCAAAAATAAGATAATCTCCGATAATTCAATACGGTTTACTTAACGCTATTTATGCCCCGGAGATCCCCCTAAATCCCCCTTAAGAAGGGGGACTTTGAGAGCTTCTTGTCCCCCCCTTTTTCAAGGGGTGTGCCAGGGAGATCTCTCTTAAGTAAACCGTATTGTCCGATAATTATCAGTTGTCCGCAGCTAGAAAGGGCGATCGCGCGAGTGAAAGTTTTACTAGCTGCCGATTTCTAGGATGCGGGATGGGTGCATCTCAATGAAGGCAAATATGTTTGTAGGGGCGAAGCATGACCGCAGTCAATATGGGATTGTAACTAATAACTTATATGCGGTCATGCTTCGCCCTCTTCAAAAGTGAGATGCACCCTGCGGGATTAACTATTACGAATTTAAATTCAACAGCCAAAAGCCTGTATAAGTCGTGCCAGTATCATCGGGCTGGACTAATAAGAAATGCAATCCTTGACTCGATTGTTTCCGCTGTTGATAAGTTTCGGCGGCGGCTTTTACTTCGCTATCTTCAAAAGTTGCGACAACCCATCTGTCGGCTAATCCCGCTTCTAAAATCAATCCGTCGGGAGCTCCGGCGATATAATTCAATGCGAAGGGTTTGGCATCCTGAAGCCATCTAGCTAAGCGCATTGACTGTCGCCCGCCGTCAATTACAACTCCGGGCACGGGTACTGTTGAGGCTAGGCCCAAGTTCAGGGGTAATAGAAATTCCGGCATTTCCAATATGGGGAGGGGACGCCCTGCGAAAGCTTCCACGATGTCGCCGGCGGGTAGGGAAGCAAAACGCCAGCTATCGCCCCAGAGGTTTTCGGGTAGGGGGATTGGTGGGGGAGTTTCTAGGGCGATCGCCCCGTAAGTCTCACCTGTATAATTAGGCAAACTGGCATATTCTTGGGCGCGTTGTTGTAGCAGGGTTTTCAGGGCGGCGGTGCGCCGAGTCGCTTCTACTTTGACACCCAAAACTTTGCCCGCAGCTTCGATTAAACTGAGAGACTGAGGTCTAAATACTTGAATGCGATCGGGCAATTTCTGGGTTAGAGCTTGCTGCTGGAATTGGGCGGCCAGCCAGTTAGAGTTTGCTTCCGATTGGCGACAAAGGGCGCTAAATTGAAAAGTTTGTGCCGAGTCGCAGATGAGGAGTTCCCACAATGGTTTGCCGGTTTCGTCTCGGAGAGGGCGGCGGTAAAAATCGGCTTGCCAAGTACGCATGGGAATTCAGATATAAGGTCTGTGTAACTCGATCATTTTAATCTGGTTTCAATCCCTAGTAGGGGTTTATGGGTTTTCTGGCGGCGGGTTACGTTTTACGGTCGTTTCAAGCCCTACGTCGGGAAAATGGGTTTTCCCGCTGATGTAATCAAATGAGCAAGAGAAAACGGAAATGGTTTCAATCCCTAGTAGGGGTTTATGGGTTTTCCCGCAGCGGAACAATCTCCGGTTGGTACTATAAGCGATTTAGTTTCAATCCCTAGTAGGGGTTTATGGGTTTTCCCGCTTGAAAGTAATCAAGGATTTTATCACTAATCGGTTTCAATCCCTAGTAGGGGTTTATGGGTTTTCCCGCTTGTGGCTGCTGGATATAGCGCCAGAGTGGGCATTGGAGTCTGCGTTTCAATCCCTAGTAGGGGTTTATGGGTTTTCCCGCGGTGCGCTAACAGCGACGCAATGAAGGGTATGTTTCAATCCCTAGTAGGGGTTTATGGGTTTTCCCGCGAGGATTAGTCATTGTATTTAAAACCACATTTAGGTTTCAATCCCTAGTAGGGGTTTATGGGTTTTCCCGCCAAATTTGTTTTATTCCGTAAGGCAGAACAATGCGGTTTCAATCCCTAGTAGGGGTTTATGGGTTTTCCCGCTTTGACTCAGTTTCTGTGTCGGTATGGCAAGCTAAAGAGTTTCAATCCCTAGTAGGGGTTTATGGGTTTTCCCGCATCCGATAGTAAGTGGCAATAAGATTCGCGCAGGTTTCAATCCCTAGTAGGGGTTTATGGGTTTTCCCGCCCAGCGAAATATAGCTTGTTGCTTCCGGGTCGCTCTGGTTTCAATCCCTAGTAGGGGTTTATGGGTTTTCCCGCACCCTTCTCAGTTGACGGAAAACGACTCGCTGCGTTTCAATCCCTAGTAGGGGTTTATGGGTTTTCCCGCCAATTAGGATTTACCGGCAAAAGTCACCTCAAAGTTTCAATCCCTAGTAGGGGTTTATGGGTTTTCCCGCCTGACTTCGAGAGCAGTCACACCGAGATCATGGCGTTTCAATCCCTAGTAGGGGTTTATGGGTTTTCCCGCATGGCCGATCGCAGGTCTTAATTTAGGAAATGGGTTTCAATCCCTAGTAGGGGTTTATGGGTTTTCCCGCAAAATTCATGAGGACGATGATGAATTTGATGCAGTTTCAATCCCTAGTAGGGGTTTATGGGTTTTCCCGCAAAGTCTATCATATACAGCTTGTCGGCTGTTGAGTTTCAATCCCTAGTAGGGGTTTATGGGTTTTCCCGCTTTCGTAATACGGCTCTTTGTTGAAAAGCCTAATGTTTCAATCCCTAGTAGGGGTTTATGGGTTTTCCCGCGCAGTAATTGGCGCTTTTCTTGTTCCATCACCTTGTTTCAATCCCTAGTAGGGGTTTATGGGTTTTCCCGCTGCCGGGGTTTTAAACCCTTGCTGTATTTGGTTTTCAAGGTTCATTTGCGTCTCACAAAACAAAAGTATCATTTCAGCCTCCAGGTGTCAATACCCAAATTTTGACTTCTGCCTTGAAACCCTTATCTGATAAAGGGTTCAGCATTTGCGTCTGACTTTATTGATCGCCAGAGGCATCAAACCCTGACAGCAGTTGGATTACAGCCAAAAAATTTAAGCCCTCGATTTTTACACCTACCAACAGACGCATTTTCAGAACTGATGTAGCGCTTACTGAAAAACAGATCCTACGATCGCCCGCCTCCTCTATTCCGACGGAAATATCCGATCGCCCAATCCAACCAACACCATCAATCCTATCCTGAGACCGATCGCACAAAAGCTATCATAAATAAACCATCAACCTCTATCATCCTGGCCGCATCATGAACCCTGCCCTCACTCAATTTGGCACTCAAATGTCCCAACTCACAGGAGTTCGGGCAATTATGAAAGATATTATAGAAACTCTCAGAGCCGGCAACGGGCAGGAATTTATCAACTTAAGCGCCGGCAATCCGGTGATTTTGCCGGAAGTCGAGCAGTTGTGGCGCGATTGCACAGCCGAACTTTTGGCGAGCCCAGAATACGGCGAAGTCGTTTGTCGCTACGGTTCCAGCCAAGGTTATCAGCCGTTTATCGATGCAGTATTGGCCGATTTTAACCAACGTTACAACCTCAATTTGACCGATCGCAACATCCTAATTACTCCCGGAAGCCAATCAATTTACTTCTACGCAGCCAACGCTTTCGGTGGCTACACCGCACCAATCGCCGACATTTCCGATCCAACATCCCAAACCAGAAATCTCAAATCGATCGTCCTACCGCTCAGCCCAGACTACACCGGTTACGGCGGCGTCAGCTTAATTCCCGAAGCAGTCATCGCCTGCAAACCCACCCTAGATATTGATGCAGCCGCCCACCGATTCAAATACCGCCCGGATTTCAGTCAACTGTCGATCGACGAAACCAGCGGATGCGTCATCTTTTCCCGTCCCTGCAACCCCACGGGAAACGTCCTCACCGACGACGAAGTGCAGAAAATCGCCGATTTAGCAGCCGCTTTCGACGTGCCGGTATTGGTCGATTCTGCCTACGGGCCTCCCTTCCCCGCCTTAAACTTTACCGAAATGACACCAATATTCGGCGGCAATATCGTCCACTGCATGAGTTTGTCGAAAGCCGGATTACCGGGAGAAAGAATCGGAATTGCGATCGGCGATGAAGGAATCATCAAAACATTAGAATCTTTTCAGACCAATATGTGCATTCACTCGCCGAGATACGGACAGGCGATCGCAACTAGAGCCATTGCTTCGGGAGCTCTCGCCGACATTTCCCTCAACGTAATTCGCCCGTACTATCAAAGCAAATTTGCAGTAGTTGAAAGCACCCTAGAACACGCAATGCCGAAGGATTTGCCGTGGTTCTTGCACCGAGGCGAAGGAGCAATCTTTGCGTGGTTGTGGTTAAAAGATTTGCCAATGACTGATTGGGAAATGTACCAAGAATTGAAGAAATTAGGCGTAATTGTTGTGCCGGGAAGTTCTTTCTTCCCCGGCTTGCGGGAAGATTGGCAACACAAGCATGAGTGTTTGCGAATTAGTTTGACTGCGACGAATGATGAGATTGAAACTGCGATGAAACGTTTGGCTCAACTCGTGGAAAAGGTTTATCAATCAGCCATTTAGTGAGATTATTTGCTACCTTGTTTGTAGTGAGGACTTTAGTCCTTGGATGGATGCGGACTAAAGTCCTCACTACAAACCTGTCAACAGTCAAGTGTCAACAGTCAACTGTTAAAGAACTTTGTGAGTGTGTTCGTGCTGTTTCACATTATCTTCAGTGCGAATTACGCGCTCGGTATTGAGCACCCTTTTGCGTTCTAAAGAATAGGTAAAGTCATTGCGAACAGTTCCTTGGGGAATGTGTACTTGAGCTTCCGGGCGAATTTTGTAAGTGCGAGCTGCGGCGATCGCCCGAAAGCCAAATTCTTCGCTAAACTGAGCTTCTGCGGGGAATTCCGGCATCCTCTTTGGTGATTCGCCGTCAAATACCGATCCTAAAGTCGTCCCCCAAGCCATCTCATAGGATGTGGGAATTCCCTTGACAATTGCTTCTAAAGCTGCTGAGGGGATAGGTTCGATTACTTTTACTTGATGCACTTCGCCTTCTTCTTTGATGAAGCAGGTGGCTAAACCCACTGCTATGTAGTCATCGGTGCCGAGTTCGGGTGCGTTGGGATAAACTGTTGCAGTTGTCATAAAAATCTGGTGAGTAGGAGTTGAGAACTGAGGGGGAAAAATCCAGGGATTTTAGATGCCTGATTTGAGATTTTTGCTGGGAATTTTTCTAGGAAATTATACGTAAAAAATCTCAAACCGATTGTTATAATCTCTAAAATTTTTGGGTTGAGCTTGCTGCGGGTCATTGCGCCAGCGAGTCGATCGTACCACACTAAGGCAACTGCCGGACAATCCGGCAAGGATTCCCCGCCGCCACGACATTAGCGGGGATATCTTTGACGACAACACTGCCTGCGCCGATCGTGCTATTGTCTCCAATAGTGACTCCCGGACAAATAATACTGCCTCCACCAATCCAAACATTATTGCCAATATTAATGGCTCTGGCAAACTCTCGGCCAGAAAGTCGAATTTCTGGATCGGTAGGGTGACAAGCAGTGTAGATTTGCACGTGGGGCCCGCACAGCAAATTTTCGCCGATGTTAACTCGATTGCAGTCGAGAATTACGCAGCCCAAATTCATGTACAATCCGTTTCCAGCATAAATATTGCTGCCGTAGTCGCAGTAAAAAGGCGGCTCGATTTCAACTTTCGGCCCGACTGCGCCGAATAATTCGGCAAGGATTTCTAACCGTTTGTCGGGTTCGTCTTCGCAGGTAGAATTGTAGATTCTAGCAAGGCGGCGAGCTCGCAAGCGTTCTGCTGTCAATTGCTCGTCTGCTGCTATATATAATTCGCCATCGAGCATTTTTTGTTTTTCGGTTTTTTCCATAACAATCTGTTGTTTTAACCACGATACAAACTTTCTTTTGTCTTGAAGAGACTGAAGAATCATGTAGGGTGCTGGTGGTGTACCTTACAAATAGCGTCAAATAGTTGGCGCTCGCACGACCTCAGAAACCGGGTTTCTTCGTGTATTTCTCGTTGCTGTCGGCAAAACTCGTAGAAACCCGGTTTCTCGCCCCCACGCGCAAGTCCTGTTTTTATCAAAAAACCAGGTTTCTGCACTCAGTTATAATTGAGTCACTGAGGGTGCACCATAGATTTACGGTTCTGGTTTCGACTCCAAACAAACGGTTAAATTCAGATTGGTTAATTGTTCAAAAGCTCGATCGATCGATCCTTGGCCGCGCAAATAACCGGTATTCGCAGCGGGGCAGATATATTGCAAAGTGGAGGGCGAAAATCGATCGATGATAGACTGAACGCTGTTAATTTGGCGCGGCCAGTGAAAAGTTTTTGCCGTTCTCTGCGGTACAGGGGCGCCTGCGCGGCTGGGAAGCAAGTGTCTGCCGCTAAACAGCACTCCCCCGCTAGCACCATCGTAAAGGCAAGAGGAACCGGGGGAGTGACCGGGAGTCCATAATACTTTTATTCGATCGCTCAGAGCCAATTCTCGCTCAAAAACCGTCACCCGCAATTGGGGGAGCAAATAAGCCTCCTGTTCTTGAATCAGGATATCGCAGCCCGTGGATTCCTGAATCTCCCGCGCCTTGGCGATGGCGCCGCGGTGAGTGAGAAACAGCAAGCGCACGCCACCGCGCGAATCCAAAAATGTTTGGTTGATCTCATTCCAAGCCGGACAATCCACCAGGATGTTCGATTCGTTTTCTACAATGAAATAAGCCGTCGCACCCAGCGTATCCCGGTTAGGCGCGAAAGCAAAAGTATTTTCCAGCACCTGTCTGGGCTGTTTGGACGCTGAACTCTGAGGTTTCAAGGATGTATTGAGAGGCATGGAATAAATATTATGTTCTTTTTACTATGGTTGTTCGTGTTGGGGCTGATATCTTACTACTTGTTGCAGAGCAGCATCAGTCGCATCACGCGAACTCCGATCTGGCTGCTGTGGCTGGTAATGATGGCGCCAGCGCTGATTTGGAGCGGTTGGGTTTTGGCCAACGGCGCCAAAAAAACTGCACCGCCGGAGTTGGTAATTATACCTTTTTTGGTTTGTCCTGTTTTGTACTGGTTTTTGGTGCAGTTGGGGCGCCAGGAAATTACCCCCGAAACCCAAACGCCCGTAGCGGGCGCTGCGACTGAAGAGGCGCCAAAACCTCCCCTGCGCCCGATAGATGCAGCGGAAGAAGCGAGTTTGCGCGATTGTTTTCCTTGGTCTATTTTCAGTTTGCGAGATTTGGAATTTCGCCCGCAGGCTGTGATTTGTCGCGGACAGTTGCGCGCGAACCCGGAGGCGGCTTATCAGGCGGTTCGGGAGAATGTGGAGCAGCATTTTGGCGATCGCTTTTTAGTGATATTTCAAAACAGCTTGAGCGGTAAACCTTTTTTTGCGATCGTTCCCAATCCCAGCCGCCAATCTGGGGAAACTCCGGTCAAAACAGAATCTTTAACCAGACCGTTTTTTGCCTTAGCTTTGGTGCTAATTACGGTGTTTACCACTACGATTGTTGGGTCGCAAATTGCCGGAGTTACTGAAAAAACTTTGCAGTCTAACCCGTATATCTTGCTTCAGGGTTTGCCTTATTCCCTGGCTCTAATTGCGATTTTAGGATTTCACGAATCCGGTCACTATTTAGCTGCCAAATTCTACAAGATTCGCACGACTCTGCCTTATTTTATTCCGATTCCTTTTTTCTTGGGAACTTTTGGCGCTTTCATTCAAATTCGCAGTCCAATTCCCAACCGCCGAGCTTTGTTTGACATCAGTATTGCCGGCCCGCTGGCTGGTTTGGTTGCGACAGTGCCGTTGTTGATTTGGGGTTTGGCTCGATCGACAATTGTACCGCTGTCTGAGAAGTCGGGAATGTTGAATTTTGATTCTTTTTCTCCTAAATTTTCCCTGGTGATGACTTTGTTGAGCAAGTTAACTTTGGGCGGTGCTTTGAATGCGGAAACTGCGATTAATTTGCATCCGGTAGCGGTGGCTGGTTATTTGGGTTTGATCGTGACGGCGTTTAATTTGATGCCGGTGGGACAATTTGACGGGGGACACATTGTACACGCGATGTTCGGCCAGCGAGCGAGTATGGCGATCGGGCAATTTGCTAGAGTTTGTATGCTGCTGCTGGCTTTTTTGGAACAGGGCTTGCTGTTGTGGGCAATTATCTTGTTTCTGACGCCGCTCAATGACGAACCGGCTTTGAATGATGTCAGCGAATTGGACAACGGGCGCGATTTTTTGGGGTTGCTGGCGATCGGGCTGTTGTTGCTAATTTTGTTGCCGGCACCTAAAATCCTGCTTCAGTGGTTAAATACTTAGAAGCAAGAAGTCGGAGGGAAGAAGGAACAAGCATTTAGTTATCGTTGCGACAGAAGGCAGAAAAGAGAGGTTCACAAATTCTGCAAGGGTTGGTATATTAGGACTTACGCACCGGGCGCTCTACCCGGTTTCTGACTAGATACTTCGCTACCAAACCAAGATTTATTGCAGAAACCGGGTAGATGAGGCTTAAGTCCTGCCTACAAGCGAACTTAGCATTCTTTCATTCGCTTTATGTCTCGATCTTATAGCGGTTCTCAAAAACATGAGGTATGCCCTATGCCCTATGCCCTATGCCCTATGCCCTATGCCCTATGCCCTATGCCCTATGCCCTATGCCCGACATACCTCACCTTTTTGAGAAAGGCTATATATTGATTTCCACCAAGCGATCTCAGAAATATGTCTTATAAATCTTTCACTTTCCAACAATTAAAAGATCGGTTTGGATTGGATATATCCCTCAGTCCTATTTTATCAAATACCAAGCTTATTCCTGTAGAACCCTCCCCATGGCTCTGGAGAGCTATTGAAATTAGTTCTAACACTGCTGTAACAACTGCAAAAGAACGTGCGGAACGGATTATTTCTCCTGTCTTGTTGGAATGTAGAGAGAAAAATAACAGAAAATTTTCCATTTTTTCCGGTTGGTCATTTGAGGTAGATGTTGCTCGGGGATTGCACGGAGAATGCGACTTTCTACTGTCTGACGTGCCGTTTGATTTTGAAATAAAAGTTCCGTTTTTTGCAGTCAGAGAAACGAAAGGCTCAGAAATAGAATCTTGTCTGCCACAGTGTGCCGCACAAATGGTGGCAGCTCAGCTATTTAACGAACGCCAACAAAATTCAAAACCTGCGGTATTTGGCTGCGTGACTACGGGCGTTGTGTGGCGGTTTCTGAAATTAGAAGAGAATCATTTAATTATTGATGATGATGTTTATTATCTCGATAATGTTCCTTTGATTTTAGGGGCTTTACAAAAAATAGTTAATTACAATCGTTAATCTAATAACTGCCATCAAAAAAATTGATGTTCGGATTTGAACCCTCAGGAATTGAGAAAAGTCAAGTTAGAAAGAGCGAAGTAAATTAATTTTTTGAGGATAAATCAAATAATATGGCTCTACCAACGATCGCCCTTACTCCCCAACAAACAGCGCTAATTCCCATGTATCGCCACAAATGGTGGCAAATTGGACGATCGATCGCACGCTGGCGATCGCCCGCTGGCGACAGCAGCCATCAACACCGCCTACAACATCATCGGCTGCGGGGAACCGGAAATTATTTTTGGTGACAGCCCTTACATAGCTTTACAGGCTGTGGAAGCGCTAAGCACAGACGCTACCGGCCATTGCTGCGGCACCGAAATCCGCAACAAAATTCACAATCCATTGTACGATCGACTCAGAAGTCAAATCTGCTGGGAACTGGAAAATCACATTTACAGCCAACTCTACAACCCGCTGTACGCTCAACTGATGAATCAACTGCACTTTCACGTGAAACAGGAACTTTATCTCAAATTAGCCAGGAATGTGGGCGAGAGATTTCAGAAATTCGGGATCGAGGGGACTTATCAAAATAACTGCATAGTTTCCGAACTTTTGGCTTGTCACGGAAGTTGGGTAGATTTTTGTATTGAAGTGTTAAAACTCGATGGCGATCGCGCTTTACATTCAGCTTTTAAATCCTTAACGGAAAATTGCGGCTGGATTTATCCGTTTGAGAAAAAGTGCTTTGTGTGCGATCGCCCGCGACAAATTCATTTTGACAGCGATGATTTGCTTCACGCCATATCTGGGCCAGCCGTCGAATTTGCTGACAAGTTTCGCGTCTACTGCTATCACGGCGTGGTGCTACCGGAAACCATGGGTGAAGTTGCGCCGCAGTCGTGGGAAGCTTCATGGTTGCTAACACAACATAATGCCGAAGTGCGGCGAGTGTTGATTGGGGCGATGGCGTCCCGCCCCGCAAGCTACGGCTAAGCTGTCGCGCATTTAAATTACATATTCGGTACGCTGCTCAAAGCCATACCACTCATTGTTTGATTGATTTTTTATACACAATTTAAATGTAGAACAGCTTATCCGAGAATTTGTCAAGAATTGCAAGGAATAGAATTAGACAAGTGGGTAGCCGCGGAGGGCTATCCCTACCAAGAATATATTTTGTTGAAAATTGAGAATGTCGATCTAGAGCCAATATTGTTGTTAAGAATGACTTGTCCGAGTACGGGACACCTTCACGCTTTGCGAGTTCCTCCACAAGTGCGATCGGCACTATAGCAATCCTAAATCATTATCGAGTCCGTTCATCAGTGTAATTCTTGTAGGGGCAACCCCCCGTGGTTGCCCTCTTTAGTTGACGCTCTTGGTAGGCACGGGGGCACTACCCCTACAAATATGTACAAATCATTTAGGATTGCACTAGAAGCAATTAGCTGGGTAAACTGGGGAATCGCACCCGGAGATTTTGCAGTGCAAACTTGATTCTATCGGTAGCATTTGTGTACCAGTTTTTGTACTGATATCGTGTCCGGTTGCTTGCCGATATTATCTTTGCTGTGGCGGGAATTAGGGCTCCCGCGACCAAAATATCTTCACAAAAATCAGCTAATTCCATCGTATAAATCAATACGGTTTACTTAAGACTGTTCAGTCTATAAAATCATGTGAAAAATAAACACTGCGATTGCTTCGCGGGTACGCTCGCAATGACAAAAAAACTTTAAGTGAACCGTATTGTCGTATAAATCGCTACTAATAGCTTACAAAAAAAACTTTATTCCTCAAGAAAAAGTCCTAATTGTATTGACCGCAGCCTTGGCTCGATCGTTATAATGTTGGGTGTCCTGTACTCAAATAAAAACTAACTATGAATATTTTTATACTCTCTTCACGGGCTTTAGCATCCCATGTTTCTTGGTACCGAGTTTTTGAATTAGAAAATATTCTAGTACGCACCTGCAACGCACAACTTTTGATACCATCAGCCCGCCAGTGGCTGGAGCGCTCGGAGGGAATGTCGCCACTTCCTAATCGAATCGTGCGTAAAGTTATCAAGTCTACTACAGGTTTCTATAAGTTAGATTCATTACCTGAACTGTCGAACAAGCCCAACGTTTTGCTGACTGTTGGGCTTTCAGGAGCCGATTTGGAGCTGCTATCGAGCATACCTAACTGGCGCCAGCGTTTTGATGTGGTAATTGGTTATGTATTCGATGCCTGGGATACAAACAGTTACTCAAAAAATGTCTAGAATCTCGATCGTTTATTCGTGCCACTGCCCGAAGTTATAGATGAACTCACGCAACATTTTAAAATACCAGTATCGCTGCTGCCTTTTGGTGCAGATGTTCTCGCTCAAGGTTCGTGTCAAGTCAAACGTTCGATCGATGTAACGAGCTTCGGGCGGATACCCGCACAGTATCACAGTGCCTTCTTCAATAAATTCAATCAACCCGGTTCGGATCGAATTTACTATAAATCGACACCCCGGATGGAAGAATGCTATCCCAAATTGCCTTACGAAAAGCGGCAAGATGAGGAGGATACTCTGCTGCTATTTCACCTTCTGAGAAATAGCAAGATTACCTTAGCATTTGACACGCTCTATCCTGGTATGCGTAAGTTTCCTTACTCGTTTGTTACGTTGCGGTGGTTTTACGGCGCTGCGACTGGTGGCGCCATTGTTGGTAAACGTCCCACTACGCCTCTAATGGATCAGTTGTTTGATTGGGAAGATGCAACTATTGAGTTGCCTGACAATCCCCAAAAAAGCGTAGAATTAATTGAAGAACTTTTACAGGATACAAAGCGCCTTCAGTCTATCTACAAGCGCAATTATACCCAGAGTGTAGCTCGTCACGATTGGAGATATCGGATTCAGAGTATGCTGGAAAAAGTTGATGTTCCCCTACCTCACCAGCTACGCGAAGAATTGTTGGAACTGAAAATGCTTCATCACAAGTTGGTCGCAAATGAGGTAGTTTTCAAGTGACAGTTGACAGTTGGTAGGGGCGGTGCCCCCGTGCCCGCCCTCAGTTGGTAGGGGCGGTGCCCCCGTGCCCGCCCTCAGTTGTCAGTGGGTAGTTGTCAGCGGGCAGGGGATAGCGACCTCTACCTGAAAAAACCGGAATGGAGTGATGAATAGATAGATTTGCATAGGATGACGCTTAAATTTGCGGTGAATTTATCGCCGATTTTCAGTAATAGCTTATTGGCGCCCAATTGCTGAACGGAGTAAAAATGATTTGGCTTTTTGTGCGCTCAGAAGCAAATTGATAATTTTAAAACCCACCCAATCTTGATACGGAATTTTACACTGATTTGTATTAACAAACAAAAAATCGCAGGTATCAATATCGGGCAACAAATATGAAAATGGGAGGCAGACAAAACCAAATTTTTTTAATCTGCTAACAATTTTGTTAACTTCGTCAGCGCTAATAGAACCGGGAACAAAATCGTGAAACTAGATCGTGATTTGCTTAATATTGCAGAGCGTAGCATCGCTCGTTGAGTTAAAAAGGGCTTCTTCAGCACCTTCAATATCTACTTTCAAGAGATCGATGGACTCAATTTTATGCTTGTTCAAAAAAGTATCGAGTGTCATGGCATCGACTGAGATAACTCCCTGAAGACCGTAAATGCTGGCTGCTTCCTCGCTGACACTGTGACATTCTCGATTTTCTCAAAGATATAAATTAATAGTTTGATTTTGGTCAGAAATTGCATAGTTGAATTTTTTAAGTAAGTTATTTTCAGGAATTTGAGAATATACGGCAGGAACGGCTTCTATTGCGTAACACTTAC
Source organism: Microcoleus sp. bin38.metabat.b11b12b14.051 (assembly GCF_013299165.1). Classification (NCBI taxonomy): domain Bacteria; kingdom Bacillati; phylum Cyanobacteriota; class Cyanophyceae; order Oscillatoriales; family Microcoleaceae; genus Microcoleus; species Microcoleus sp. bin38.metabat.b11b12b14.051. The sequence goes on along the minus strand of NZ_JAAFKD010000009.1, from coordinate 151,827 downwards.
AATTGAATTCACGATTGATCTCGGCGCTAAATTGACCTACATTTGCCCCCAAATCGATAACTAAAGACTGAGAGTCTATTAATTTGGCATAAATAGTATGAGTCTTAAGATTTGTCAATCCTGAATGCTTTTGCCAGAACTCGATAGATTTTAGTAAAAAATTATAAAGTGTCATGGCTGACCCACTAAATCGTAGTTTATAAATATAAGGTATGGTGTGTGTTCGAGTTTACTAAAAAAATTAATTAATTGTAACAATACCTTGGTAGGATATACTCTGGCAGCTAAAGCCCAACATCTTAAATCTAAAACCTCAAATCGACATGAGCCAGCATCCAGACCGCATTGCGCCTCACGGCGGCATCCTGGTCAACCGCATTGCCACACTAGACCAAAGACAAGAATTTTTTGACCAAGCAGAAGTTTTGCCGCGAGTCCAGCTTTCGGAACGATCGCTCTCGGACTTGCAAATGATCGCGATCGGCGCCTTCAGTCCCCTCAAAGGGTTCATGATCGAAGCTGATTATCGATCGGTCGTCAAAGAAATGCGCCTTTCCAACGGTCTCCCTTGGTCAATTCCCATCACTCTTTCCGTCAGCGAAGCAGTCGCCGACACCCTCACCGAAGGTACAAGAGTGCGCCTCGACTCACCGAATGGCGAATTTGCCGGCGTACTGGAACTCGCAGAAAAATATCGCTACAGCAAAGAAGAAGAAGCAATCAACGTCTACCGCACCGACGATCTCAAACACCCCGGCGTCCAAGTAGTAGACAAATCCGGGCCGGTTAACCTCGCAGGCGAGGTGTGGCTGCTGGAACGCGAACTAGATATCCGGTTTCCTCAATACCAAATTGACCCGGCGAAGTCGAGAATATTGTTCAAAGAAAAGGGATGGAAAACCATTGTCGGTTTCCAAACCAGAAACCCCATTCACCGGGCGCACGAATACATCCAAAAATGTGCCTTAGAAACAGTAGACGGTTTGTTCCTGCACCCGCTAGTGGGGACAACTAAAGATGACGACATCCCCGCTGACGTGCGGATGCGCTGCTACGAAATTCTCCTAGAAAAATACTATCCAAAAGATCGCGTAATTTTGGCAATCAATCCGGCGGCGATGCGCTACGCCGGGCCCAGAGAAGCAATTTTTCACGCTTTAATCCGCAAAAACTACGGCTGCACTCACTTTATTGTGGGGCGCGATCACGCTGGAGTTGGCGATTATTACGGCACTTATGATGCTCAATACATTTTTGAGGAATTTGAACCGGGAGAATTGGGAATTGTGCCGATGAAATTCGAGCACGCTTTCTATTGCAAGCTGACGGAACAAATGGCTACAACAAAAACAAGTCCCAGCACTCCAGAACAGCGGGTGCACTTGTCGGGAACCAAAGTTCGCGAAATGCTGCGCGCTGGAAAATTGCCACCGCCGCAGTTTTCTCGCCCGGAAGTCGCCGCGGAATTGGCCAAGGCTATGAATATTTTTAGTTACGAGATTTAAGTCTTGAAATTTGCTGCTGTTGGCGGTATTCTCAATAGTTTTGAATGTTGATTTTTGAGTTTTAAGTTGAAAATTTCAATTTAAAACTCAAAAGTTACAAATTAACAGTTGACAGTTGACAGTTGACAGTTGACAGTGAAGTTTTTAGGCAGGGTATTTAAGCCCCTGCCTAAAAACAATCCACCTAAAAGTGGGGGCTTAAATCCCCTGTGCTTTGGTAACAATTGTCTTAATACTAAATCCTCACAATCTAATTAGATCGTCGAAAAAGATTGGGGAATTTAACTTAAAATTTAAAACGGAAAATCCAAAGCTATTTAAAAATGGGACTGAAGCGGCGGGAATTTTTGCAGCAAGCTGGCCTGGTGCTGGCGACGCTCGGCATGAGCGAGGCGGGTTGGCGGCAGTTGGGTTCGCGCTACCTTCAAGCTTTGGCGGGGCCGGGAACCCGGAAATTGGCTTTGTTGGTTGGCGTTGACAAATATCCAGACTCGCCGCTGCACGGCTGCGTCACCGATGTGGAATTGCAGCGGGAACTCCTGATTTATCGGTTTGGATTTGTGCCGTCGGACATCCTAACTTTGACTGACGCTCAAGCTACTAGGGAAAATATCGAGACGGCTTTTGTTACTCATTTGAGCGAACAAGCAAAACCCGGTGATGTGGTGGTTTTTCACTTTAGCGGCTGCGGTAGCCGAGTCGGTTCGATCGACTCTGATGGCAAAATGCAAAACAGTTTGGTGCCGGCGGATGATGTTTTGCCGCTGTTAGAAAACCGATCGGTAAACGATATTTTAGAGGAGACTCTGCTGCTGTTGGTGCGATCGCTCGCCACAGAAAATGCGATCGCCATCCTCGACACCAGCTACTCCTATCCGGGTTTCCCCAAAAACGGCAACTTTCGCATTCGCTCCCGTCCTCGTCCCACCATCGGGCAGCCAGCCCTAGCAGAACTAACGTTCGCAGCAGGTATCAAATCCCGACCTAACCTGCGTTCTCCCGCCACCTTACTTGCCGCTGCTGCTCCTTCGCAACTCGCCGCCGAACAAGAGTGGAACGGATTTAGCGCAGGCTTGTTTACCTACGCCCTCACCCAAACCCTGTGGCGGGCAACTCCCGCCAGCAGCTTCAGCATCTGTGTGAGCCGCGCCGCCGGTCAAGTCGAGCAAATGGGTGGCTTACCGCAGCAGCCGCAAATTCGCCACGACGATTTCACAACCGCCGGAGAGGCTGTGAATTTTGCCAGAAGTTTAATGTTAAATTCCCCTGCTGCTGACGGCGCCGTGACAGCGGTAGAAGACGGCGGCAAAACTGTGCAGTTGTGGCTGGGCGGGTTGTCGCCCGGGGTTTTGGAGTCAGCAGCGGGATCTGTGTTTGCTGTGGAGTCCTCCGAAGGCGCCAAGCTGTTGCTGCGGGGACGCACGGGCCTGTCTGCGAAAGCGCAAGTTTTAGACGGGGAACTAACAGCCGGCGAACTGGTGAGGGAAGAAATTCGGGTATTGCCGCGAAACATCGGTTTGACAGTAGCTTTAGATTCGGGTTTGGAACGCATCGAGCGGGTGGACGCCACCAGCGCCTTCGCAACTTTGTCGCAAGTTTCAGCAGCAGTAGGGAGCGAGCAACCGGCCGACTGTCGGTTCGGCAGAATCCCGGAAACGATAACTGCTTCTGCTGCTTATGACCCTGCTTTGTATCAAGGCCGCTACGGTTTGTTTTCCTTGGGTCAAATACTGATTCCCGATACTCAGGGCGACGGCGGGGAAGCTGTCAAGGTGGCGGTGCAGCGGTTAACCCCGCAGTTGAAGGCGCTGCTGGCGGCGAAGTTGCTGGGACTCACGGCTAATGAAGCGTCTTCGCGCCTGAAGGTGCGGGCGGTGCTGGCAACTCTGGCGCCGCAAGCCCGGGTGGTGGCGCAGCGGGAGCCGGTGCGGGCTGGCGGTGATTACCGCCTCGAACCTCTCAACGGAGAAAGCGATAAATCGACCCAATTTGATATATTAAGTGTAAAAAACGGCAGCCGCGTTCAATACAGGTTGTATAACGACAGCGATCGCCCGGTTTATTTTGCGGTGTTCTGCTGCGACAGCGCCGGACGGTTGTCAGTGCTAGGCGCTGAGGGCAAAGACCCGGTACCGGGTAAGTCGGGGGCGATCGCCCCGGGCGAGAATTTGAGTGTGCCGACGGCTGGGGCTTTGGGGTGGCAGGTCTTTGGGGCAAACGGACTGATGACAACCAGAATAATATTTAGCGAGACACAGTTCGATCGAACTCTGGCGGCCGTGGAATTGCAGCAAACCAGGGAAGCCCTGCCCCTAGTGCTGTTGAATCCTTTAAATGTAGCGCGGGCAGTGTTGGAAGATTTGCACGCTGCTAGCATACCGGGCGTGCAGAAAGTGGGGATATCGACGGACGATTTGGCTTTGGATGTGCGTGTTTGGGCAACTTTAAGTTTTGTTTATCGAGTAGTTTAATTTCAAAACCCAGCTTTTTTTTATACAACATATAGTTGGCAGATATCCTAGTGCCAAATCCAGCTTTACTCCCAAGCGTCAAGGCCAAAATTCTCAGATTCTCGATCGTAAATCGAAACTTTCACATTTCCATCGCCATCAACCACAATATTGTATCGCTCAATAAATTTCAGCTTTGCAGCAGGATTTAGAAACAAGCAAAAAGGATTCAGCTCGCTCTCTCAATTTCCCAATTCTTTAATCTAAAATCTCAAGCTGTACTCTTGCTAGCTCCCATTCAAACAAAAAAAATTCTGTTGACCGAGCCGCAGATCCTCACCTAGGGTGCGCCACCAGTACGTTACCTAATTTACATACATGATTAACCACTCTTAGCACAACTCTTATATTGTTGATAATATATTTGAATTTTATAAAAAACATGGTAGAGTATGATTCCAGTTTAACGGAGTGAGCCGGCAGCACGCGGGAAAAATTCAAAAATCCCTGCAACTATAGAATGTTAGTAGTTTTTGACTGCTGGCAGGTGGCGAGTGCATCGCAGGTGAACGGAGAATTTTAATCTCACAAATTGGTCAAACCATGGGAAGCTTTGCGAAAGTGAAGTGGCGGAAATTAACTAGAATATTACCAGCGGGATTTAACGGCGCATACCATCTGAGCTACCAAATTGGGGTGTTGATTTTGGGCGCAACCATCTTGGTAGCTAGCATCGCTGCTTGTATCGGCTATCAAAAGGTTCGGCGCTTGACGATCGACAATTTAGAGCGAAATGCTTTATTAGAAGTGAAGGAGCGCCGCAACAATATCGATCGGTGGCTCGGTACGAGAAAGGCTGAGCTCGAAACCCTCGCCAACACTCCTGGGGTGCGTACCATGAATTGGTCGGTTGCTAGCCCTTATTTAAAATCAGAAGTAAATCGACTGCAAGAATTCGTGCATTTGGCATTAATTGAACCCGATGGCTCTTATTTCACTACCAAAGTCGGTAGAGCCTTAATTAATGTCAGCGATCGCCAACATTTCAAAAAAGCAATGGCTGGGGAAGTTTATGTTTCAGATCCTACCGTTTCCCGCACGCTCAAAAAACAAAGCATCGTACCGATTTCGGCTCCGGTGTGGTCAAATTCGGCAAATTCTCTAGCTCGAACACCCAAAAAGCCGATCGGAGTAATGAACGGCGTCATTAGCATAGAGAAGATTACCAAAGTAATAGGAAATCTAGAATACGGCGCCGGAACTTACGCTTTTGCGATCAATTCTCAAGGAGTGCCGATTGTCCATCCCGACGCTCGGTTAATGGGAAATATCGACAAGCCAGCTCCCAGTTTGTTAGAGTCCGCAGATACTAATTTGGCAAATGTAGCCCGGGAGATGGTTTATCAAAAAACCGGGATTGTACTAACTCAAATCAACGACGCCAAAGTTTATGTCGCCTATCTTCCTTTAGAACAAGCAGAATGGTCGATCGCCCTCGTAATTCCCAGCGAAAATATTGAAAAAGAACTGCTTCCCTTAAACATATTAGCAGCAGCAGCCACCGGACTATTCGCCGCAGCTACGGTGGCTGCAATGGCGGCCCTGAAGTTGTGGGCCGTAAATCGTAGCCGCACTCGCACAGAAGCCCTTCTCCACCGCTTGACGGGCCGGATTCGCGCTTGCTTGCACCTCGATCGCATCCTCGAAACAACAGTAGAAGAACTCGGTACTTTGCTACACCTCGATCGAGCAATTTTCGGCTGGTACGACCCCCGACTAGATACTGTAGAATTTTGCTGGGAATATTGTCGGGAAGGCTTACCCGGGCGTTTGGGAATCTTCGGGGCGAGAGGAGGGCCCTCGGGAGATTTAGCAGCACGGCTGGGGCGATGCGAAACCATACTGCTAGATCGAATTTGCGCCCCCGACAAGTATCGCCCAGCATCTGAGGGTGTGACAGAGCTCCAACTTACAAACAACCGCTACGCAGCAGTACCCGTGCTCACTCACACTCATCGGCTGGGATATCTGTTCGCCTGTGCAAACAGACAGTTTGCGACTGCTGACGAAGTGGAAATTTTGGAAACAATTGCAGACTCGCTGGCGATCGCAATTTCTCAATCCCAACTCCAGGGACAAATTCAACAAGAACTCAAACTTATAGAAGAACTATTAGCCAAACTTAGAAGAACCGAAGAGCATTTAGTAAAAAGCGAAAAAATGATCACTGTTGGTCAGCTTGCTGCCGGAATTTCTCAGGAAATTAACAACCCAATTAACTTTATGTACGGCAGCTTGATTCATGTCAATGATTCTCTCAAATATTTGCTCGATATAATTAGCCTGTACCGCGAAAAATATCCCGAACCAGTGCCAGTAATTGCCAAAAAAATAGAGACATTAGATCTGGATTTTATTAGCAAAGACTTACCGCAAATTGTCAACTCTTTAAAAATAAGTACCGATCGCATTCGCCACATAGTCCTAGCTTTGCGAAACATTTCACTCCCAGAGAAAGCCAACAAAGAACGCGCCAACCTTCACGAAAACATCGACAATATTCTGGTATTGCTCGCTCACAAGCTAAATCCAAACATATTAGTAGTCAAAGAGTACAGCAACCTCCCGCCAATTTTGTGTTATCCGGGTCAACTGAGTCAAGTCTTCGCCAATATCCTCAGCAAAGCAATTGATTCTGTTAATAAAATTGACAAGTTAGATCGAACTATTACAATCAAAACAAATATTGTCGAGCATTCAACAAGCAGGTTTATTGCCGTCTCAATCGCCCACAACGGCTCCAGAATTCCGTCGGAAATTCAACAAAAAATATCCGAGCCGTTTTACGAGAATAAACACTTGAAAGATTTTACAGGATTGGGATTGTTGGTTTGCTATAAAATTATTGTAGAATTGCACGGTGGTAGCCTGAGAGTTGAATCACCCGTGCAATCTCAAATTAAATCTCAAACGGGAGCAGGTGCTGAGTTTATAGTAGAATTGCCGATCATTTGAACAATCTTCGCCGAATTGTATATTTAGGGAAATAGTAAAGGTGCGAGTAAAGCAAACAACCAGCCTCCGATTACCAAAATTTCTGCAACTATTAATAGGAGATTTTTGTGCATTTTTAAATTAAGAGCGATCGACAAAAGAGCGAATTTTCCGCCACCAAGCAGCCGGCGAATCTTCCTGGCGGTACGCAGCATCAAACATTGACAACATTAGCGGTAAACCCCCCACCTTTGCGCTCATCAACAAGTGCATCAGCAGACAAAACACCAATACCACCCAACCGCAGAGGTGCAAATAATACCAAACCTGCGTCAAATCCGCAGTCGGCAGCCATTCTTCCTTAACCATACTCCCAGAGGCGATCGCAAAAGTCAGCGCCAACAACATTAAAGTATTCACAATTCGGTGCAAACTGTACCACCAAATCGGTTTTCCCAACTGCCCTAATTGGCTAAAAGAATCCGCTTGCACCAAGCGTTTTTGCCCTGGGTGGAAACTGTACAATGCAAAAGCTGGCATGACTCCTAAAATTAACAGCTTACCGAAAGTTCCGTGAATGCCGATAATATCTGCAATCCGAGGCACGGGTACTTTGCCGAACCGCCCGTCATAGGTGTTGTAAACCAAAAATGCGCTCAAAATTGATAACACGGCGATCGCAGCGTTAGCCCCGTGCAATAATCTGAGCAGCAATGGCTGGTAAGGTCGAGATGGCGGCATCCTGAATTCTGCTACTTGATAAATACTCTTTCATATAATACAGGTCATCCCCGCATTTTTCAACACTCAATCGTGAAAAGAATGTGAGTTAAAAATGAATGAATTATGAAAAATTAGTGTTTTACTAGAGTTTAGTGTAAACTAAAGCAGTCGATGAGAATATTTTAGTTATAACACCTCAAAATTAACAAAAATGGATGCAGGCACTACCATCTTTCTTTCCTTGGGATTAGCAGCAGATGCTTTTGCAGTTGCTGTTTCTAGCGGTTTAGCTATCAAACATATGAAGGTCAATAAAGCTTTAAAAATTGCCTTATTTTTCGGTGGCTTTCAAGCTTTGATGCCAGTCATTGGATGGTTGATTGGTCTCAGTTTTAGTTCTTGGATTACACCGATCGACCATTGGATCGCTTTCGGGCTGTTGAGCTTCATTGGCGGTAGAATGATTTACGAGTCGCTGCAAGGCGAAGAATGCAAGAAAAAGTTCAATCCCTTAGATACGGGGACTTTGATAACGCTCTCGGTGGCGACGAGCATCGATGCCCTGGCTGTTGGCATCGGATTTGCTGTCCTGAAAGATGCGATCGCTCCGGCGGTAACTGCGATCGGATTTATTACTTTCTTTTTAGCCTTTGCGGGCGTGTTTATCGGTCATAAGTGCGGGAATTTGTTTGCTAATAAAATTGAAATTTTGGGTGGAGCGATTTTGATTTTTATTGGCAGCAGAATCTTGTTTCTGCACTTGACAGAAGTGTCATTAGTCATTGGTCATTAGTCAGTTGACAGTTGACAGTTGACAGTTGACAGTTGGCAGTTGTCATTGGTAATCGGTAATTAGTCATTAATCTTCATTTTTACCTCAGATTTACTTCAGAATTATGACTTTTTCCATTAACATCTATCCATTAAATCCCATACACTGCAACGGAAGTCGAACTTGCCTCTTCTCTCTTTCTTCTTCCTTCCAATTCTGTAAACCCTTCTCTGAGCAAGCGATCGAGCTGTCAACAGTCAACTATCAACAGTCAACTATCAACTGCCAACTGCCAACTAATATCATGTCCGGTCGATTAGCATAACAAAAAAGGTTCGTAGTGCGGACTTCAGTCCGCATAATGCTGCCGATTAGCATAACAAAAAAGGTTCGTAGTGCGGACTTCAGTCCGCATAATGCTGCGGACTAAAGTCCGCACTACAAACCAATCTTATTGTGGTCAATCCACCGGACATGATATAACAACTGTCAACTGACCAAAAATGCTATAACAGCAATATTGTGTTAAAGGATAAAAATTCAGTGCTCAAACTTTACGGCGGAGCTCGCAGCAGGGCCTCAATTGTCAAGTGGTATCTCGAAGAAATAGGGGTTCCTTACGAATTTGTCCTGCTGGATATGCAAGCAGCGGAACACTTACAGCCTGAGTTTCTCGAAATTAACCCGATCGGCAAAGTACCGGCTATTGTGGACGGAGATTTTAAACTTTGGGAATCCGGGGCAATTTTGCTGTATTTAGCTCAAAAATATGGTAAAATGCCGGACACTGTGGAAAAACAAGCCGAAATCGTGCAGTGGGTCATTTTTGCTAACGCCACCCTCGGCCCTGGAGTATTTGTTGAAGCCAGCCGCGAACGCGAAACTCCGAAAATGTTAGAACCGTTAAATCGCATCTTCGAGAAACAGGCGTTTTTAATGGGCGATGAGTTCGGTGTCGCCGATGCAGCAGTCGGCTCAATGTTGATCTACATTCCGATGATGCTACAACTAGACCTCAGTGCTTATCCGGCTGTTTTAGATTATATGAAGCGGATCTCGGAAAGACCGGCTTTCAAAATTGCGATCGGCGAGAATTGAAGGAAGTTCGGGACTTGTTGGCTGGGAACCTAGAAACCGGGTTTTTTACCGAGATTGAGGGTTTTAATTGAGTATTTCGTGAAAAAACCCGGTTTCTGACCACCGATACGCAATTCTCAAGAAACCGGGTTTTTTACCGAGATTGAGGGTTTTAATCGAGTATTTCGTGAAAAAACCCGGTTTCTGGCCACCGATACGCAATTCTCAAGAAACCGGGTTTTTTACGGAGATTGAGGGTTTTAGTCAAGTATTTTGCCGAAAAACCCGGTTTCTGGCTACCCATCAGTCCAGGACTAGGATAGAAAGAAGAACGAAATAAAACTTAACAGCTAAAAGCAGGGGCAATTGGTGAATTGCCCCTGATTTTTAATGAAATGAAACTTATCTGAACCCGACAGCCGCTTGCCAGACAAAAGCCAGCAGCAAGAAAAACACGGGAATCACTGGCAAAACATTAACCAAAGGGTCAAAGATCGCATAAGCCTCGGGCAGTTTAGCCAACAGTAATGCAGCTTCCATGAATCAACCTACCTATCCAACACAATTTTCATAATTGTCGCATATCTTAAACCAAGGCAATCACGATCGATCGACAGTCGGTGTCAGCCAGTGGGCAAACTCTTCGGTAAATCGATCGGCCAAAATCGCCTCCCGCATCCTCCCAGTAAAGCGAATCAACTCCGTCACGTTGTGCAGCGCTAGCAAAGTATAGCTGAGTGCTTCCTTCGCGCGCGCCAAATGTGCCAAGTAAGCCCGACTGAATTTTTGGCAGGTATAGCAAGGACAAGACTCATCCAGCGGAGCAAAATCCTCGCGAAACCGAGCATTTTTCAAATTCCAGCGTTCCCCGCGCACAAAAGCTGTCCCGTGACGGCCCAGGCGAGTCGGAATCACGCAGTCAAACATATCTATGCCGCTGGCCACAGCTAAGGCCATTTCGCGATAGGTGCCAATCCCCATCAAATAACGCGGTTTAGTTGCTGGTAACAAGGGCGCAGTAACTCTCACAATCTCCGCGATCAAATCCCCCGATTCGCCGACGCTAACTCCGCCGATCGCATAACCTGGTAAATCTAAATCTACTAACTGGTTTGCTGCGCGCGATCGTAAATCGGGGAAAACGCCTCCCTGCACGATGCCGAACAAAGCCTGTTCGGGCCGCGAGTGAGCCTGCATACAGCGTTGCAGCCAGCGGTAAGTGCGCTCTGTGGCTGCCTCCACCTCGTCCCGCGTAGCGGGGTAGGGCGGACACTCGTCAAAGGCCATAATCACGTCAGCGCCCAATTCGTTCTGAATCTCGATCGACTTTTCCGGCGTTAAATTAATGATGCGGCCGTCGCGGGGAGCTCGAAAAGTCACCCCATTCTCCGAAATAGTCCGCATTTGGCTCAAGCTAAACACCTGAAAGCCGCCCGAATCAGTCAGAATCGGGCCCGGCCAAGCCATAAATTTGTGCAATCCGCCGGCGCCGGCGACAATCCGTTCCCCCGGCTGCAAGTGCAAGTGATAAGTATTTGCCAAAACCATTTGAGAACCCGCGTCCTCAAGATGTGCCGGGGTCAACGTTTTGACATTAGCCAAAGTCCCCACCGGCATAAATTTAGGCGTTTCCACAATACCGTGGGGAGTGTCAAACACCCCTGCACGTGCTTGGCTATGGCTGCAATTAGCCTGACATTTAAAAGAAAATTTTGCCTTGTCTTGAGTCATTAGTCACCGTCGATCGTTAACCGCTACTGGGCAGTCGTTGTTATCTAACCTATTGTTGATGACATCGCGACAAAAAACGCATCACCCCGCCCAAAAACGGATACAAGCCATGACAGAAGTCGTGGAACACAAAAAATTTTAGACCCTAGTTCCTCTTCCCAGATTCATCTGTAAAGTAAATCTAAAATCTAAAATCTAAAATCTAAAATCGATTGACGGATACAAGCCCCCGCAGGGCCTCCGCAGACAGCAAAAAATTTTAGACCCTAGTTCCTCTTCCCAGATTCATCTGTAAAGTAAATCTAAAATCTAAAATCTAAAATCTAAAATCAATTGACGGATACAAGCCCCCGCAGGGCCTCCGCAGACAGCAAAAAATTTTAGACCCTAGTTCCTCTTCCCAGATTCATCTGTAAAGTAAATCTAAAATCTAAAATCTAAAATCTAAAATCAATTGACGGATACAAGCCCCCGCAGGGCCTCCGCAGACAGCAAAAAATTTTAGACCCTAGTTCCTCTTCCCAGATTCATCTGTAAAGTAAATCTAAAATCTAAAATCTAAAATCTAAAATCAATTGACGTGACCATTAAAAGGGAGAATCATCCTCATCCAATTGCAGATCCCAGTTCCCTGAGAGTACCTGATCGACCACCGCATCCAACGCCGCAGCATTTAAATTCCGGGCGACTTGTTCTTGCAAAGGATTTGACAGGGGAATTAACCGTAACTGCCGTCCCTCTTGAATCAGGTCAAAATAAGCACCTTCTTCAGCGGACTGTTTCAGTTCCAGGTAATCAAAACTATATACGTTCAAATAAAGCGCGTGGTTGGCAATCAGGGTAGAACGATCGGGGTTGGCGAAGACTTCGAACACATAACCTTCCCCTTCGCTGTAAACCTTGCCATCTTGGATGTGAAGGTAGCGGACACGTCCCAAATCAAACAGCAATCTTTTGATATCGCGCTTGTTGACGACAATGCCTGTATCGATGATGCAAGGAGCAACTACCCTGTTATTTAATTGGTCACTCATGGAGCAAAAGCCTCTGTTGTAGTATGTTCCCGTCTTGGAAATCAGGGAGTTAGCTAGAATTCTGGATACGGGAAACGCGGATCTTAAGTTTAGCCATTTGAGATAGGGAGCTTCGGGATCGCTGCCGGCAGAGGTTTTCCGGGGAAAAGACCTCGGGCAGGAGGAATGCCCGATCCAAAGGACTAGGGTGTTACAGTTCCAATTCTGGCACAGGCTAATGGATTAGCAACCGCATAAAAGATGAAAAATTTTCTATCTTATGATGGATGATAAATTGGTTCGCTCTACGATCGACTTTTTCCGGAATCAAGGTGCTGCGATCGCCGCGGCAGTCGCATTTTATACTTGCTTGCCGGTACCGATGTCTTGGACTTTGGAGTTTCGGGGCATTGCTCGCTTGGCACCGGCGATCGGGCTTTTGATTGGCGGGATGCTGGGACTGGCGGATCTAGGCTTGCAGTTGTTGGGGATGCCTACTCTGACTCGATCGGCCTTAGTAGTAGTTTTGGGCATTGCAGTCACTGGCGGGCTGCACCTAGATGGGGCTATGGACGCGGCGGACGGGCTGGCAGTCCCCGACCCGGTACGCAGGCTGGAAGTGATGCGGGATAGCGTTACAGGAGCCTTTGGAGCGATGGCTGCGATCGCGATCGTCCTGCTCAAAACTGCCGCTCTCTCGGACTTGAGTAACTATCGGTGGCTGGCTTTGATGGGTGTAGCGGGTTGGGGGAGGTGGGGCCAACTGGTGGCGATCGCCCGCTATCCGTATCTTCGCCCGGAGGGGAAGGGAGCTTTTCATAAAGAATCGATTTATTCACCTTTTGATTTTATCCCAGGAGTGCTGTTATTGCTGAGCTTGAGCGTGCTGCAAGTTGTCTTGGAGGGCGATCGGTGGCTGTTAGCTGTGGGGATGGCTTTGGGGGGAAGCGCGATCGGAATTTTTGCTGGAGCCTGGTTTAACCACCGTTTGGGCGGCCACACGGGCGATACTTACGGTGCTGTAGTCGAGTGGACTGAGGCTTTGTTGCTGTGTCTGTTGGCGGCTTTGCAAGGGTGAAGATAATTCGGCGATTGAAATCGCTACTACACAAACGAAGTCTGCCTCCGCAGACTAAGAGGTAGAAATCGGAACTAGACTTTGATATTTTCTATCCTGTCTGCCTTCAATTGCCACGCTAGATTAAACACAGCAAACCTCAACTTTTAAGAAAGCTATGGAATACTTAATTGCTGCGATCGTACTCGGAATGCTTATTTGGGCTGCGATCGAGATTATCCAAACAGTCCGCAACTGGGAACCGAATCAATCCGAGTTCAACAAAAAGATGCAAGCCGAAATGAGCCAGTACGAGGCTAATGGTTTTGTGGCTGACGGCGCGATCGACTCAGGGGCGAAAACAGTCGGACACGCACTCCACGCCACTCACTGCGCCGCCGAAGCTGCCGCCTGTGAAACTGCTCCAAGTGCGATCGGTAATGCTCTCGAAAGCGTATCGCACCTGCTACACCATTAGCACAGGATTGACCGTAAGTAGGTAGGCTGGAAAAAAACCGATTTCTGCGACAAATTTCGGTTGAATACGAAAAATATAGGAAGAAACCGGGTTTCTGAGATTTGCGTGCACCAAGACTTTGCAGGTGGCGAGAAACCGGGTTTCTGCGACAAATTTCGGTTGAGTACGAAAAATATAGGAAGAAACCCGGTTTCTGAGATTTGCGTGCACCAAGACTTTGCAGGTGGCGAGAAACCGGGTTTCTGCGACAAATTTCGGTTGAGTACGAAAAATACAGGAAGAAACCCGGTTTCTGAGATTTGCGTGCACCAAGACTTTGCAGGTGGCGAGAAACCGGGTTTCTGCGACAAATTTCGGTTGAGTACGAAAAATACAGGAAGAAACCCGGTTTCTGAGATTTGCGTGCACCAAGACTTTGCAGGTGGCGAGAAACCGGGTTTCTGCGACAAATTTCGGTTGAGTACGAAAAATATAGGAAGAAACCCGGTTTCTGAGATTTGCGGCTTCTCAATTTTTACGCTTTCGGCTCAACCCAAACCGTCATCCCCTCAACCCTCAAACCTTTGCCGCGAGTGCCGCAATATTGACCGTTAGAACCAACAGGAGTATCGCCTACATTCTGAATGTGAGCGCTGTAAAATACATCGTACTTATCAGCTTGCGGCCCAGTCAGTCGCGCGGCAAATCCTTCAATGCGCTTCGCTTTTCCTCGGAAACCTGCGAGTTCCCCTTCATCAATCCAAGCAGTATCGCCAACTCCTTCAACGTGAGCCATGTACTCCAAATTTATACCGGGAACTGGAGGCTCTATTTTAATTTGAAAACCTTCGACGCGGCGGCCTTGAGCTTTGGTACCGGCATATTCTTTATCGCTAAAAGTCCGATCGCCAATTCCTTGAATGTGCGCCAACACTTTTAAACCCACAGCCGCCGCAACTTGGGAACTCGCAGACGGCGCGATCCAAACTTTGATGCCCTCAATTCTCAAAGCTTTGCCGCGAGTGCCGCAATATTCGCCGTTGGATGACACGTCGGTGTCGCCGATATTCTGAATGTGAGCGCTATAAAATACGTCATACTTATCAGCTTGCGGCCCGCTCAACCGCACTGCAAATCCTTCAATTCGTTTCGCTTGAGAGCGAAAACCCGCTAATTCCCCTTCGCTAATCCAAGGAGTATCGCCAACACCTTCGACGTGAGCCATATACTCGACTGTTAAGCCGGGAATTTGTGGCTCGATATTAATCATAAATCCTTCCACGCGCCGCCCTTGAGCTTTTGTACCTGCGTATTCTTGAGCGCCAAAAGTTCGATCGCCAATTCCCTGAATGTGCGCCAAAACTTTCAATCCCAAACCGCCCTCTACTGGCGCTTGTTGAATCTCGCGAGGTGCCCCAAACACAATGTTGCCGGAGCCCATTGCTTGCAGCGATTTAGGTACTTCCACGCTAGGCACGATAATCACTTCGTGCATGGGTGCTGTCGGTGCGGGAGATTCTAAAATTTGGATTTGTGGCGCAACTGCAACTTGTTTCGGGGCGACATTTCCCGACGGGATGATGATAACTTCGGGCAGAGGTTGGGCGCCCATTTTTGGTTCTGCTGCTGTTTTGACTGCGGGTTCGACTTTTACAGGGGCTGCTTTTACCATCTCAGTAATGGTTAATTTGCCTCTAGAAATGGCGACGGCTATTTGTTTCCCAAAAGCGGCGCTGACTGTTTCTTCTAGGATCACCCACTCTTCGTCATCTAATTTGTCTTGCTGTTCAACTAGGGCGAGCACTGCTGCAACTGGGTGTTTGCCGCCCACTAAGGATTCGGCGTCGGAATGCAGTTGAGTTGGGGTTGATTCGGAAATGGCGCGGTGGAGTTCGCGGGCTTTACCGTGCACTGATTGTAAGGGCGCGAAGTCGCTTTTTTCGCGGTGGGCGATCGCCAATACTCGATCGAGCACTTTCAAAGCTGCGTCGCGAATTCCTGCTTTACCTGCGGAAGCTGCGACAGTCTCGACTAAGTTTTGAATGTCTTTGATAGAAGTAATTTCCCCCGGTGCGAGGGCGGATTTGTTGAGATCCAGAGCTTTTTTTTGGACTTCTGCAAAGTTGCGACTGTAGGCGGCAATTTCTTGCAGTAAGCTGTCGGAAGGAGGAAGGCCGGAGTCTTGCAGTTGTTTAGCTGCTCTTGACAGGCGATCGGCTAAATTACCATAAGTGTCCGATAGTTGAGCTATTTGTTGTAACAAATCTTTATGTGTTGCTTCCATAGTCTTGCCGTAAATATTTAACTTGCTGATTATAGACGCTCACCGTCTTCTGAAGGTAGAAGGCAGTAACTAGCAGTCATTCGTCATTCGTCAGAGGGAAGAAAAATTCTACCCTTCTTGCATTCGGACACTCTTTACCGGCTCCGGACTTTTGCTGTATCTCGCCGGAGTTAGTCGAGAGGAACCCAAGCAAGTCGCAGCGAGCCGGCTCGGAGACTCTCTCGCTGTTTACCTGCTCTCTAAGGATCGCAAATTAAATAACTTACAATTTTAATTGTTATTGTGGGGTGTCTCGCCCGCCCTTGTGAGAGCGGCGGGCGGGACACCCACAAACTTGTGCAAGTTATTAAATTTTCATTCCTAACTCGCAGCCAGCCCGCTCTCCCCCCTCTCTCCCGCGTGATCTCCGTCACATCCGTGCAATTACTTAGTCACACCTTACGACTCCGGCTGTCACGGCCCACCTCTAAAAATGTCACAGGAATACAGCAATAGCCGTCACTGCAAAGTCAGTAAAAAGGGTTGATACTGAGGCTATTCAACCAACAAAACACGCAATCGTCATGGTACTAATTCGCGACCTAGCCCAACAAGCTCTGAGCCTAGGTTATCTCACTCTTGAAGCCGAAAATCAACTACGGCGGATGTTAACTACTACCAAGTATGAATTGGAAGACTTAAATGCTTTTATGACTTTGCAACTAGCAGCTATGTCAGGTTTGGTGAAACAAGAGTCTCGCGAGCTGAAAGGTTTTGAATTTTTAGGCGAAACTGTTTCCGAGACTTCCTGTTAGTAAATAGGTATTTTTTAGTGTAAATGTAGTCAGGGAGTATTTTATTGTGCTGATTCGTGAAGTAGTAAAACAAGCTATTGCTGTGGGATATCTGAGTTTGGAATCTGAAAATGAAATGCAGCAGATTTTTTCGTCAGCAAAATGCGATTTGGAAGACTTGAATGCTTTTATGAGTTTGCAGCTAGCTGCGATGGCGGGTCGTGTCAGGCAAGAGTCTTTGGAATCGATCAATTTGCCCAATTGTTATGGAAAAAATTAATCGTGTTTATTCTGTTTTGAGGCTGAAAAATATAAACTCTTATCGCTCAAAACAATTATATTATAGGTTAGATTTCCCTAAATATTGCCAATTTTATTAATATTTGAACTGGTGGGCTATTAATCTAAAATTTCACATCTTATACCATTTAAAAAAAAGCTTGCTACAAGAGAATTTTTGGGTTCGTTTCGTCCACCCAATGTGTAAGGTGCGTCGCTAAGCTGTAGCGCATTTAAATTGCATATTCAGGGCGGGCGGGACGCCCAACCCACAAGACTTTGATGGTTTTTTGATATACAATTTAAATGCAGAACAGCTTATGATATCTGGCGTGAAATGCGAGCAATTGTTCGTAGCGACGCACCCTACAACTACTGTGGCAGGATTTTGGAAAAATGGTATTAAATCGAAAAATCGCAAATCGACTGAGGCTTGCCTATTTCCGATGATTCCGACGCTCAAACTCTTTAATTACTCTCAGAACAAACAACGACATCAAAGCACCGATTAATGCAAGTTGCCACAAGCCGCATCCGGCCGCGGTTCCTAAGGCTGCTGATACCCAAATAGCAGCGGCAGATGTGAGCCCGTGCACTTCAGCTTTGCCTGCTTCCTGCTGACATTCGCGCAGGATTTCTCCGCCTCCCAAAAACCCAACCCCTGCCGCAACACCTTGAATTACGCGCTCGATCGCATCTCGTCCATTTTCATTTTTACTCATTGCCAGCGGTATTAAAACAAACAGCGCAGCACCCAGGCTGACTAGCATATGAGTCCTCAATCCCGCTGGTTTGTGTCTGAGTTGGCGCTCCCATCCAATGATTCCGCCAACAAACATGGCTAAGCACAACCTTAACAGCAAGCCTAGCCAATTATCGGGAGACCACAAGTTAGCGATCGACAATGTTTTATTGCAAATAATTAATCCCAAGAGTGTAATATTACCGCAGTACGATGTCCGATCGCAATCTCACTGACAAATCTTCTTCCGGGCGAATTACGATCGCGTCAAAACTGCGTCGCCCCAACAATACTCCTGCTAAAGCGCCAATCCCAGCGCCGCCCAATACTTCTTCAGTGGCGATCGCCTTGTCGCCTGTAATGCCTGCTAGGGCTGCTGCTGCTGCTGCGCCCAATGCCGCACCTTCGGCTACTGAACCTGTACCGGCACCTTTTTGAATTCTTTCGGTTCTGGTAATAACTCCCGAATAGCCATCAATACGATACCGTTGGCGGCGGCTGACAATTAACTCTCTGGCAACAAATTGACTGCCCTTTTGATTCCCCCTTCTGACAGGTCGCAATTCCCCGACAATTTGGCTGCCTGCGGGGATTAATACTCTTCCTTGGTCTGTGCGGATGTCTCGCGCTACAGTTAGTGTTAAAGGTGTGGTTTCTTCGGCGGTGACAACAATTTTTTCTTTTTCATAGCTAACTGGAATTACACTCCCCGATGGAATTCTGATGCTATCAAATTGTGAAATTCGTTGTTGAGCTGATGCGGGAGTAGCTATCACTAGAGGCGCACTGGTTGCAACTGTAATTCCCGCTGCGAGGATTGCTGCTGTTGCTGAACGCCATTTTTGAGAAGTAATCATATAATTTGGCTCCTTGGTTTTGTTTTGTTTTACTTAGGAATGTACGACTGTTAAATCTGTTTGCGGTTTCGGATTCATTTGATGTTTTAATGATGGCAGGTTGAAATTATCCAAGTTGGGAAGTTAAGGTAGATAATTAAAAATTATAAAATTTGGCAAAATTGTGAAAATCAGCCTCACAGGGGCGATCGGGAAGATAAGGAAGATAAAGCAGAGATCGGGATTCATCGCCGTCTTAGCAGCTAGCCGTTGAGTTGGCGATCGCGCTCAATAAACCGGGTTTTTGAACAGAGATTGAGGGTTGTCAGTCAATGTTTGACTGCAAAACCCGGTTTCGGCTGACTCGTGCGATCGCCTCCCAGCACGAACGATCGGCCTACGAGCTTAATTCTTGAGAGCGTTTAAGGCTAACAATGCCGCACCGACAGCAGGTTCGGATCGGGGCAAAATGACTTTAGCATTGGGGGCGATCGCGCTGATGGCACTTTCAAACCGACCCCGGCAATTTGCCTCGCCGCCCCACACACCTCCGACGATCGCAATTTCAAATTCTTCTCTGGGGCTGAATAGCTCTGAAATGGCCGTTTTTGTGGAAAACGTTAATTCTGCCACAGCACGACTAATAATGCTGTCAGCGACGCGATCGCCCTCTGCTGCGGCTCGATCGACGATCGGCGCTAAAGCTGCAATTTCTGTCACTCCCCAACCGCGCCTGTAAACGACATCTACCAATTCTTCTAGATTATTGAGGCGTAAATGCTGTTGAAATTTTTGGGCCAGCAGGGTAAACTCTTCGCGCCCGTCGCAGAACTTCAAAGCAGCTTGTAAACCGCTAACGGCGATGTCATACCCGCTACCTTCATCGCCCAAAATATATCCCCAACCCCCGACTCGTTTAGTTTTCCCTTGACGGTTTTGCCCGAAAACAATGGAACCGGTGCCTGAAATAACGGCGACACCGACTGGATTTCCCGTAGCGCCAACCAGTGCGATCGCGCAGTCGCTGCAAATTACGATATTTCTGGGTAAGAACGATCGGGTTACTGGTAAATTCTTTGCCAACTGCAAATTCTGCACTACAAATTGCACTATTTCAATATCTTTTGGACGCCCTACGCCTGCTAGTCCGAGACAAATCGCGTCTATGTTGATAGTGCTGTCCGCCTCAATTTTAGCAGACATTACTGCACGTTCGATCGCCAATTGAATCGATTGTTTTGCAGTGTCAATTCCCAGCGTTTGATAATTTGAAGGCCCTGCTTCCCCGCGTCCCAACACAACGCTATTCTCATCCATTAAAATGCAGGTAGTTTTAGTTCCGCCGCCATCGATACCGAATACGTAATTCATAAAAAAAACTCTTAATTTATCTTTTCAATCAACATCTTGACGGCTGGGACACAATGCGGCTGCGATCTGTGGTATGAGTTGAATTGCTGAGGGAAAGCACCCAGCAGCCGGAAACTCAAATTGCACTTTCTCCGCTTCGTTTCGCCCAAAGCTGTAACCAGCAGCTAACAGCCAAGACGCGATCGCCCAGTCAGGAGGTTAATCGAAAATTGTAACATTTTCTGCCGTCGCGCCGATCGGTATTAATGTACGGGGCGGAGTCGTTTTTAGATTTTATTCCCAGAAAAAAACCAAAAACCAGGAGATCACAATTGTGTCACAGGAATTGGTGCCTGAGGATAAATGTTCCTTGACAACTCCCCAGCCCGAGTCATAGACGGGGATTCATGTATAGCCTTTCTCAAAAAGGTGAGGTACAGGTTGAGATTTTAGATTTTAGATTTTAGATTGGGGGATTGAGGGATTGAGGGATCGATTGGTCAACACCTCATCTTTTTGACAAATGCTACATACCATAATTTAAGTCTTACAGGCTCGTGGGAATCTGAACAAATTTTTGATTAGTTTTTGTAGCCAGATTTATCGAATATTATTATCGTTCGGCATCCGAGCCTGCATGAAACGAGACAGGAATCAAGTCCGAACGATCGAAGATGATGGCAATTTTATCGAAAATGAGATCGCGATGCAATTAAATTGGTTCGTAGTGAGGACTTTAGTCCGCATTCAAGCAGGAATTTAGTCCAAACGAGCGAACTTTTAGTGATGATTTTAGTTCGCATTCAAGCAGGAATTCAGTCGGAACGATCGAACTCGATCGCCCTACAAACCTGATTACCACTTGATTAATTGTGCATCTTGATTAAAAAACCTCCTGGACAATCCCTCCGTCAATAATATAGTTGCGATTAATGTTGCCAGCGCCAACACAAACATAATCAAAATTTGGTAAGATGCTGCGTCTAGCGGACTGACACCGCTCAGCATTTGACCTGTCATCATTCCTGGTAATGTCACGATTCCTACGACTGTCATTGTGTTTAATGTCGGGATTAATCCCGCTTTGATCGCATCTTTGCGGTATTTTTTTACTGCTTGCTGCGGTGTTGAACCTAAACTTAAATGGGTTTCTATTTCTAACTGACTGCTGTTAACTGTACTCACCAGTCTTTCGCCCGCGATCGCCCCAGAATTCATCGCATTGCCCAAAATCATCCCCGCTAGGGGAATCAAGTATTGCGGTTCGTACCAAGGCTGAGGTTGTAAAATTAGCAAGTTTATATAGGCGAGAGTAAACGCGGTACCAATAAATATTGAACCCGAAACTAAAGGCAGTAAGTTCTTGATTTTTTTGCTGATGCGGTTGCTGGCTACCACGCTAGCTGTTGTCAGCATGATGGCTAACACTGCTAGCACCAGCCAAGGATTTTTCCCTTCTGGGGCAAATACGACGGCGAGCACGTAGCCGACTCCGATTAGCTGGATTAGGGTGCGCCCCGCCGCGATCGCGATATCCCCCTCTAACCCCAATCCCTGCCACGCCGAAAGCCCGATCGCGATCGCCACCATCCCCAAAGCCCAACCCAAATCCATCAAATCTAGCTGAATTAACATCCGCTTACGCTTTCGATAAAGTGATTGTTTGCCCGTCCAACTATAAGATATTTGAATAAAGGTTTCTGAGAAACATTTTTACTGTAAAAATTTGCTTTGATGATGGTTGCAATTTGTGGTGTCAAGAGTGAATAACGTTCCCCCCCTCGACTTAACCCAGCAGTACGCCCAGATTGGCGACGAAATCGGCGCTGCGGTGCAAAAAGTGCTCGCCTCTGGCGGCTATGTAGGCGGCCCAGCCGTCAAGAGTTTTGAGCAAGAGTTTGCCAACTACACGGGCGTTTCCGACTGCGTTGGCTGCAACTCCGGCACCGATGCCCTGATTTTGGCTTTGCGAGCTCTCAAAATCGGCCCTGGCGATGAAGTGATTACCACTCCTTTTACCTTCTTCGCTTCGGCGGAAACAATTAGCGCTGTGGGTGCAACTCCCGTGTTTGTCGATATTGACAGCGGGACTTTTAATCTGAATGTCGAGCTCTTGGAAGCGGCAATTACCGAAAAAACCAAGGCAATTATGCCGGTTCATATCTTCGGCCAACCCGCAGACATGACTCGGTTGATGGAAATTGCGACGCGGCACAATTTAGCGGTAATTGAAGATTGCGCCCAATCTGTCGGCGCCGAGTGGGAGTCTCGAAAAGTCGGCAGCATCGGCCATGTGGGCTGCTTCAGCTTTTATCCAACCAAAAATTTAGGCGCTTGCGGGGATGGCGGAGCGGTGACGACGAACGATCGATCCCTCGCAGCTTCGATGCGGATGCTGAAAGAACACGGACAGTCTTCTAGATATTTTTACGAAGAAATCGGCTACAACAGCCGTTTAGATGCCATACAAGCGGTGATTCTCAGCATTAAACTGCGCTATCTCGACAGTTGGAACGCCCAGCGGCGCGAGAAAGCAGCCGTTTATGGCGAATTTCTCTCCCGCGTGCCCGGAGTTGCTGTCCCCAAGGAATTGCCGGCAGCCAAGGGAGTTTGGAATCAATACACAATTCGGCTGACAAGTCAAGACACAATTCGGCTGACAAGTCAAGAAAGCGAACCCAATTCCTCTGACAATTTTCGAGACTCGGTGCGGACTAAATTGCAGGAATCCGGCATCGGTTCGATGGTTTACTATCCGTTACCTTTGCACCTGCAACCTGTTTACAAAGCTTTGCGCTATGAAGTCGGTCAGTTACCTGTGGCCGAGCAAGTTTGTCGCGAGGTGCTGTCTTTACCGATGTTCCCGGAACTTTCGAGGGATCAACAAGAGCGGGCGATTTATGGACTCAAAGATTGTTTGGCTAAGGGCAGATAGCATCCGGTAGCTTTCCGACGATGCCAGAATCAAGGTAAACGCAGTAGGAGAAAGGAATTGCACCGGTTGCAGTGGGGCGAGCAAGTGCGACAGTCAAGGAGAGCGGTTAAGTATTTTGACTGAGGACTTGTACTTTTATGTACTATAATCTTAATGAAAAGAAACAAATTTAGGCTGGCAATCCGCCTGAAACGGGTGCATTTTCCCCTCGCCTAAAATTTGCGATCGGTCAGTCGATTTTAGATTTTAGATTTTAGATTTTAGATTTACTCCACAGATGAGTCTGAGAGCTTGAACTTGGGTCTAAAATTTGGGGTTCTCTACTCCTGGTGTCGGGGGTTCTACCCGTTTTTGGGCGAGTCAATCCACAAGGAAGAGGTTCTGCATGAAGAAGGTTTTAATTTTGACTTCTTTTTGCCCGATACCCGATCCTGGCTGTCTAATGCCCAATTCTCAATTCTCAATTTAACCTGCAATTTTCATAAAATCAGAGGAAAATAAACGAGTGCGTCAGTATCAATTCACTCAGGCTAGACGCTACGATCCACAAGCGATCGCTCAGTATTACCGCAACCGTCCTTGGAAAGCAATTTGGCGAGCAATTACCGTGATTTGGTCTTTTGCTGGCTTCGTGCTCGGGATGCTGTGGGATAGTTGGCAGCACGAAGTCGCCGCCCACCAGCCGGAACGGGCCGCCCACCTGCGACAAATACTCACTCGCTTGGGCCCCACTTTCATTAAAGTCGGCCAAGCCCTTTCTACCAGACCAGATTTAATCCGCAAAGACTTTCTCCAAGAACTGATCAAACTTCAGGATCAATTGCCGCCCTTTGACTCGGTGCAGGCTTTCAAGATTATTGAAGCCGAACTCGATCGCCTCATTAGCGAAACCTACAGCGAAATCTCCCCCCAACCTGTCGCCGCCGCCAGTCTCGGTCAAGTATACAAAGCCCGTTTAATCACCGGAGAACAAGTAGCAGTTAAGGTTCAGCGACCGAATTTGCTGCCAATCTTGAGCCTTGACCTTTACTTAATGCGCTGGGCGGCTGGATTGTTGGGCCCGTTGCTGCCGCTGAATCTCGGTCACGACCTTTGTTTGATAGTCGATGAATTTGGTATTAAATTATTCGAGGAAATTGACTATATCAATGAAGGGCGCAACGCCGAGAAATTTGCCACAAATTTTGCCGACGACCCCACAGTAAAAGTTCCGAGTATTTACTGGCGCCATACTTCAAAATGCGTTCTCACTCTCGAATGGATTGACGGCATCAAGCTCACAGATATGGCAAGTGTGAAAGCCGCAGGTTTGGATACCGATAGCTTAATTGAAGTCGGAGTCCGCAGCGGTTTGCGGCAGTTGCTGGAACACGGATTTTTTCACGCTGACCCCCATCCGGGAAATCTATTTGCTTTAGCGGACGGCCGCATGGCTTATATCGATTTCGGGATGATGGATCAGATGGAAGAACCCACTAAAGAAACTTTGGTTGATTCTGTCGTTCATTTGATCAACAAAGATTACTTGGAGTTAGCCAAGGATTTTGTCAAACTTGGCTTTTTGACGCCAGATACAGATATTATGCCGATCGTCCCGGCGCTGGAATCTGTGCTCGGCGATATCGTCGGCGAAAAGGTGGCAGATTTTAACTTCAAGACGATTACAGACCAGTTTTCCGAGTTGATGTACGATTATCCTTTCCGGGTGCCGGCAAAATTTGCCTTAATTATTCGCTCTCTGGTAACAGAAGAAGGTTTGGCCCTGACGCTGAATCCCGATTTCAAGATTGTCGAGGTGGCTTATCCTTACGTGGCGCGGCGTTTGTTGAACGGCGAATCTCCGGCATTGCGGCGGCGCCTGATTGAGGTATTATTCAAAGATGGCAAATTCCAGTGGAACAGGTTGGAGGAGATGATCGCGATCGCTAGGTCCGATCGCAGTTTCGACCTGCTACCCACCGCCCAACTAGGCTTGCAATTTTTGCTGTCAGAGGAAGGGTCGTTTTTTAGAAACCAATTGATCTTGGCCTTGATTGAGGACGATCGGCTTCACACCGAAGAAGTTCGCCGCCTGTGGAACTTAGTCAAGCAAGACTTGCAACCAGGCCGCCTGTTCAACGTTGCTCTAGGCGCTTTGGCAGAGTTTTCCACAGCAGGAGCAGCCTCGCTAACTCGATTTTAATTAGAAGGAAGAAGGAAGAGGGAAGAAGGAAGAAGGAAGAAAAATAATTCTACTTTTGCCAATTCCCAATTCCCAATTCCCAATTTCCAATTACCCAAATTCAGGAATTATTCGTGTATTATTTTCCAGAACCTCCCTATTTTTTAATGACCGCTGGATTACTAGCAGGTATGGCATCCGGTTTAGCGTTTGAAGCAACTCTCAAACAAGCCGTACAACTGTGGTCGAAAAATCGTTCTAGCCGTACTTTGTCTAACCTGAAAGGTCTACAATTGCAGTTACCTTTTCTGGGAATGTCCGGCGGAATTTGCATATTCTTAGCTTCAGGAATGGAAATCTTTGGTTTTCCCAAATTACTTTCTTATGCTCTAGCTTTGCCGCTGACCTTGCTAACGGCGTGGCTTGTTTGGACTCAACTAGGTAAGCTTTTAATTGAATTACAACGCGGAGGTTCCCAAGCCTTGGATCTAGATTCTTTTGAAGGATGAGAATTAGCATCGACCCTCTTTTTAGATCGAGAAGAGGGTTGGTTCGTAGTCAGGACTTTAGTTTTTATTTATTAAAATCCGCAACTTAAATAGAACATTATTAACCCTTTGAATTCCCCAGCTTTTGAAATTTCTCTGCAAGCTAACCCACAAACTTGGAGGCGCGAGTTGTGGCTGTGTTTGGGGCGAATGCAAATAGCGGTAGTGCAGAAATACATCTCGATAGGGAATCTCAACATCTTCACCAGCACACAATTGAGTAAATTTTGCAGCCGAAATGCTCATATAGTGTAAATAAGTCAGTCGCCGTCCGCGATCGTATAAAATACAATCTATCACCTCAAATTGAGAAGACCAATGATTCCCCGTCACTTGTTCTCGTTGGTGATAAGCAAAGTTATAAAAAGATATGCTGCTGCGCGCGACTAAATAGTTAAATAAAGGTTGGTCTGTTCCCCGCAAAGACAGAACTTCCGCTTCTCCTGACATCAATTTATTTAAGAGTTCGGCTGAGTTATAGCGATTTAAAATACCTTTTTTTGAAGCAAACCAACCCGCACAAAAAATCTGAGATTCCAGTTTGTCAATCGGGAAGATTTCGGCCAGTTTCTCCGATGATAAATCAAAGACATAATTGAGGTCAGATTTATATTGAAAATCGTTTGCTACCCAATCAAATTCATCAAGTTTTTGATAAATATAATCCAGAGAACCCATAGACAGAGTGTCCGCATCAAAATAAACAAATTTGTCAAAATCCCCGTCAAAACAGCAAAATTTGCGGTGCATTCCCAAACAGTGAACTGGCGCCCAACCTTTAGCTTGCCAAGTTTTTTGAGCTTTTTCGTGAGATGTCCAAGCTTTAGTTGCGAAGTCTTCCCAATATTGGATGGAATCGGTATTTTCAAATAGAGTAACATTGCTGCGCGAGGCAATTTCTAGTCGAACTTTTTGCAAGTTATCATTGTATGGAATGATGCAAACAGGAATATTTGGCGCAGCATTAACTTCGAGACTGTTCAATAAAGCGATTAAATGGTCAAAAACTACATCGTTTCCCAGAATATAAATGCCATCAGTCATAGTTGTTAGTAATAGATTAATCCCGTAGGGTGTGTTGGGCGCTTCCCAATAATCTCGGCATGATAGAATATGAATATAGCGCCCAACGCACCCATTCATCGCGTCAGGTGCGTTGGGCGCTGGCGAATAATTTCGCATTATAGCAAATATCAAAACAGCGCCCAACACACCCTACAAATATCGGAATATTTTTTGCATTAAATTAAGTTTTTTATCATCCAAATAACGATAATGTTGCCAAAGCTTCCAATAAGGACTACCGGATTTAATTGGTATCCCCGCCCAGTGAATATATTTTAACCTTTTCCCTTTGTCATAAAGCACATAATCTATTTGTTGAAAATGTTTAGAACCGGCCCAGCTTCCCGGTTCGGCGGCAGAAATTTTAACAAGATTGCAGCGCTTGGGAATCAGCTTGAGAATGATGTAATTTAGGAGAGGTTGATCTGTGACATTTTGAGTAAAGTCAAAATATTCTCGATGCTGCGAACATTCCCGCAAAATTTGATACATTTGTGATTCTGTAATAGTTCCTTTTCTGGAAGCCCAAAAACCGCTGTTGAATACATCTTGAAGCTGTGAGTCGGTAAAGATATTTTGTGCTGGTACAATAGATGAAAATACATTTCGCAGTTTTTCGGTGAGGTGGTGGTAGTCGCAGCAAAAAAAGTCTACTTCTGAGAGTTTGTTGAGGTTGGCTGCGATGTCTTCAAAAACGATGATGTCGGTATCGATGTACAGAAATTCGTCTAGGGGGCCAAACCAGGCGCAGAGTTTCCGCATTTTGTTGGGAAGGGCGAGAAAAGTACGATCGAATATTTGGCCGATTTCCCTGGTAAACTGTTCGACAAACTCCTGATTTGGGAACAATCGCACCCCGTAGAGGCTGCTGAGTGCGGCTGCGACTTGCTGATAATTGTCGTCAAACGGGATTAAAAAAATTGGTACTTGACAATTGTACAGGCGTATGCTGGCTATCAGGGCGATCGCACTTTCGATCACCTTATCATTAGCAACAATATAAATACCACGATTCATCAACTTATCCTCAACCTTCTCAACACTCTTTGTAGCAAATTCCGCGCCGAAACATCAGCATAAGACTTTAGCGGTTCCGTAAAAATCGGTCGTTTTTCCGGTTCCCGCAGATAGCGATAGTGCAGAAACAAATCGCGATAGGGAAACTCAATATTTTCGCCAGCACAAACCCTGCGAATCAAATCTGGCTGCACCCCAATATAATGAATGTAAGTAAGTCGGTTTCCCTTGTCGTACAAAACCCGATCTTGCTCTTGAAAATGCTTGGAAGTAACGCTGCACCCGGTTTTTTGATTGTCGGGAAGACTGCGAGCAAAGTTATAGCTATTCATCCCAGTTTTCATCACCATATAATTGAGCAGCGGCTGTTCTCCAGCACCTTCATACAAAATTTCCGCTTCCCCAGATTGCAGGTGAGATAACAGCAATTCTCTGGTATTTATATCAAATATACCTTGCTTGCTACCGTAAAAACCAGAACAGAATATTTCTGAATTTACACGATTTTTATCGAAGACTTGTAATAGTTTAGGAGAAGAAACATTGTATACTTTAGTTGGGTCGGTAAATTGGAAATCATAAACCACAAAGTCGGATTTATTTAATCGATCGAAAACGGCGTCAAACGAATTCATCGCTAAAGTATCCGCATCCATGTAAATAAACTTTTCAAACGGGCCGTCGAAGGCGCAAAAGCGGCGGTGCGCGCCATAAAGCCGAAATTTTTTGCGATTTAGGCGATCGGGCGCGGCTGCTTGCATGAATTTATCCCATCGCTGAATTGATGCGCTATCTTCATAAATAAAGACGTTGGGACGGTTGACAATTTCTGATTTAATTTGCTGTACTTGCTCGTCAAAAGGATAAATACAAACAGGAATATTTAAGCCTAAAATTACTTCTATACTGTTGAGCAAGGCAATTAATTGGTCGTAAACGGTATCATTGGCTAACGTGCAAATTCCATTCATATAATTCCCACCCACTCATCTCATAAAAAGGTTCGTAGTGAGGACTTTAGTCCTTTCTTTGATGCGGACTAAAGTCCTCACTACAAACCTATTTTTTAACTTTTTCCTAAGATGTAAAATTAGACAGCCAATTCAGCAAGTTTAATTCGTGGAGAATGATTTGTCTCGCTTCAGCAATTTTCTCCCTCGCTTCCTGCCAATAATCGGGCGTCGCAGTCACCTCTTTAATAAATTCTACTCCCTTCTCGTCCAAACTGGGAAGCCGCAAAAAACTTCCTGCCGGCAATAACTTATCCGCCGCCGCCCCGCCGTAATAAATCGGCAAATTCCAAGCTAACAAAGCATCCCAAAGTTTCTCGCTGACATACCAATCATTTTCTGCATAATTCTCCACAGCCAAATTGTAATAATAAGGCGCGACAGCGTGCCATTTATTGTTAACCGTGCCGTTTCCCAGGGCCCAAGTTGGCAAGTTGCGCCCGTAAAGGTCAAAGTCTAATTCTGCTTCTTGCAGCAATTTGATAAAATCTAATCTACGTCGGTGGTTGGCGGTGCGGCTGACGCCTGAAGTTATCCAAGAACAGGATTTAGTCTTATTTGGTGGTGGCATTTCATTAAGTTCTCGAAATGAGTTAGAGTGATACCAAATCGCGGGCATATAATCGGGTTTTGGTGCGAAGTCGTCGGGGCCGGAAATGTAACCACAATGAAATTTTGCTTGTTCGTAGTTGGCTTTAGTAATCTCAATTACTTCTGCTAAAGGCGGCTCTCTAATTAGGTAAATAATGCGTTCTTTGGGAACGTTGCGAAATTGCTCTCGAATGTCATTTTTTTGGTGTCGATGCTTGTATTGGCGTATTTTATCGAGCCAGGACTGATTTTTGGGCGATCGGGGAAAGTCGAATTGATACATCAGCAAAAAGTCTGGTTCTGGATGGTTGGCGAGCATTTGAATGTTGCCCCATTTGCCGAAGTTGTGAGGTGTTTGTTGCCACAGCCAATCGCTTTGGTTCATGGCTGGGTAAGTGGTGATTGTGCCGATTATTTTGGGGTTCATAATTAGTAGTATGTAGTAATATGTAGGGTGCGTCAGCTTGGGTTATTTTCGGAATAATTGATAATTCAAGAGCTGACGCACCGCACAGTTAATGGTGCGTCAGTTCTGATCGTTTAATAGCTGACGCACCGCACAGTTAATGGTGCGTCAGTTTTGATCGTTTTATCAATTGTTTATCGCCTGCGTACTGACGCACCCTACAACTGAGTCATCCACATAACTCAAAATTTTCTGTATTCTATTTTCCCAGGAAAACTGCTTGACAAAATTTAATGTTTCTGCATAACCTTCGCTTCTCCTCGGATATTTCGCTAAACTATCTCGGATGCTTTGCGCGAACTTGTGCGGGTTATCTGGCTCGCACCAAATTGCTGCTATATTTCCCGATTTAAATTCCATTAAAGATGCAATCTCTGTGGCGACGATCGCGCTACCCGACGCCATATAATCAAAGAACTTCAAAGGAGATGTGAATGTCGCGGCTTTTGTCAGACAGTGAGGGTGAGTCAACACGTCGGCTGCTTGCAACAAGCTGGCTAGTTGATTTTGAGGCAGGTAGCCGAGAAAATTTATGTTGTTAACTTGCTTGTCTTTGGCTAACTGCTGGTAGGCTGTTACTTGGGATGAGTCCCCACCGGCGATCGCAAATTGAACTTCCGGCAACTCCCGCGCTACATCCACCAGCATATCCACACCTTTAAACGGGTACAGCCCGCCCGCGTAAACGGCTAAGTAGTGCCTTTCACCTGCTAATAATTGCTGCCGCCAATTCTCGGCTGATGCTGTTTGTCTGGCGAGAAACAACTGATTAAAACCGTTATGCAGCGTAATTACTTTTTCGGGCGGCATCCCATTCTCGATCGTGCTTTGTCGGACAGTATCGGCGACGGTAACAGCAATTTGAAATAAAGGATCGCGCACAATTTCCGGCTCAAACTGCTTATCTTCATGGTGGTGTTGTTCGTAGATAGCGGGAATTCCGTTTTTAATCGCAGCTTTGACAAAGTTCCAGTCGCGGCTGTGGACGATTTTAGTGGATTTCAGCAGGTGAATTGGTAAATAGTATTTTGAAACTATTGTACTCGGATTCGTCCACTTGCTGTTGCCAAAATCGATGGGCCACGGTAAAGGTAAATCTGCTACTTTTAGCTGTCCTTGAAGATTGTAAATTTTGGCAAGTTTGTCGTCGGGTTTTCGCGGTTGAAAAGGAAATATCAAATCAACGGGATTTAAAGCACTCCAACCTTTGCGGAGGTATACCAAAACTGCTGGATAACCGAGATTTGCTGCGGCGTTGGCAGAGTGTGCAACTTGAACTAAGCTGGCTACATTCGGTTGCGGTAAAATATTTCTGGTAAAAAATACATAATATTGAGACATGGATTTCTCACTCATTTTCTACTTTTTAACAGCCTGACGCTTGATCGTATTTTCTATAAATTCTAAAGTAGTGAAGATATTAGCAGCAGAGTGATAGGATTCTCTGATTAACTCGTCTCTTTCTTCGGGGGAATCTACCATTTCATCGACTAGCAATTTTAGGTAAGCTATCATTGGAGTCAGGCGAGTGCGGATTTCGTAAGAACCTCTAATCAGAGCTTCATCGCGGGCGGTTTCTTCGGCAAATTGCATAGAGTACAAGCGGGTGTAGTAACCTCCTTTGGCTAGCAATTCTTCGTGGGAGCCAATTTCTACTACTTGTCCGCGCTCGATCACGGCTATTTTGTCAGCTTTTTGGACTGTGGAGAGGCGGTGGGCGATTACTAGGGTTGTGCGATCGCAACTCAGTTTCTCGATCGCCCCTTGCACGTACCTTTCCGAAACCGTATCTAGGGAACTCGTAGCCTCATCTAAAATTAAGATTTCCGGGTTTTGCAGCAAAGCTCTGGCAATGGAAATTCTTTGACGCTGCCCTCCCGATAGTATCACACCGCGATCGCCAATTTGAGTATCCAGCCCCTCCGGTAATAGTTGGATAAACTCATAAGCATTAGCTCCCTTCGCCGCTTCCACAATTTCTTCTTCCGTCGCTTGCGGCCTAGCGTAAGCAATATTTTCGCGCACTGAAGTATTAAACAAAAACGTATCTTGGCTAACAATACCCATCGCTTGTCTGAGACTTTTTAGCTCAAATTCGCGCAAATCCCTGCCATCTATCGAGATATGACCTTGAGTAGGATCGTAAAATCTCGGCAGCAAATCTGCCAAAGTTGACTTACCAGAACCAGAATTTCCTACCAAAGCCAAAGTAGTACCGTGAGGGAGAAATAAATCAATTCCTTGCAACACCAAATTTTTGTGATTCGGATAATTAAAAGATATATTATTAAAATGAATTCCCGATTGCAAATGAGTGTAAGGCACTGAACCGTTCAGCATAAACGGCTTGTCATCGCAGCTCAAAAAATCATTTACCACCTCGACGCTCGCCGAAGTATTAGCAAATTGACTCCGCCCGCTATTCAACTGAGAAATAAAAGGAATCAATCTAAAAAGTACCAATAAATAAGTCAACAATACCGTAGAAATCGACTCTATTTCATTGGAAAAAATGGTGCGCCCCATAAACACGATCAAAATAATCACAATCAAATTAACAACTTCGTTAATCGGGGCGATCGCCGCATAATTTACCTGAGCCTGAAAATCAGCTTCTTCTCGCTTTTGAATTAAATTCTTAATCCGTTGATACTCTCTTTCCTCGTTTCCCGTTGACTTGACCAACCGAATGCCCGTCATAGTTTCGAGAACCCTAACCGAATAATCTTTCGACATTTCAGAAAGCAGGTGGCCAAAATGCTTGGAACGGTTAATAATATATTGATTTGTCCAAGCAACTAACGCCAGCAAAACGGTAGATGTCAGCGTCAGTTTCCAAGAAATAGAAAGTAGCAAACCCACAAACACCAAAACGGTAATTGAGGTAGTAAACATGGCGATAGCCGTGCCAACCGCACTCGCAGTCCTGCCAATCTCTCCGCCCAACCGATTAATTAAATCCCCAACTTTAGTTTTAGAATAAAAGTCTAAATCTACTTCTAGCAACAACCGCAAACCTGCTTCTCGCAAATCAAAAGTCAGAGAGCGCGTCAGAGATGTGGCTACTAAAGTATTGATATAACTAGCAACATTTTTCAAAAAAATTGCCAGAAGAATCGCCCCGGTCATCAACATTAAACGTTGAGTTTCAGGCATTCCCTGAAAGGGATACATCAAACTTTTAATCAGAGGTGGAGCGCCGCGCAGCTCGATAGCTTCTCCCAAAAAACTTAAAAGCACTGGTACAATCAGAGTAGTGCTGATACCGCT
The DNA here is from genome assembly GCF_013299165.1 of Microcoleus sp. bin38.metabat.b11b12b14.051. Lineage (NCBI taxonomy): Bacteria > Bacillati > Cyanobacteriota > Cyanophyceae > Oscillatoriales > Microcoleaceae > Microcoleus > Microcoleus sp. bin38.metabat.b11b12b14.051. The sequence goes on along the minus strand of NZ_JAAFKD010000009.1, from coordinate 118,721 downwards.
GAATAAAGCCCCAGAAAAGCCCAGCATCACAGTTAACAGAATCCTGCCCGGATATCGTCTGGCAAATTTTAGGAGTAGCTTATTGGCAGACATGAAGCATTCCCAGCTAAACAGTATGGCATCTCAAAATATTCTTTAATTACAGCCAGTTTTTCTTCCTCCATTCAGTTTCTTGCAGATCACCTAGAGATACCTGCAATTATATCTGAAAGTATCGGTGCCATTGCTTGAATGCTATATTTTTTCACGCATCTTTCCCGAGCTTTGATTCCTTGCAAATTCGCGGCTGTCAAATTTTGAAATATCCATTGAATTTTTTGGGAAATTTGAGCTGGAGAACTCGGCTCGACTAAATAACCAGTTCCGCCTAAAATTGCAGGAATATCTCCCACGCGCGCCGACAAAACAGGCTTAGCCATTGCCATGCCATCTGTCAGCTTGAGCGGAAACTGAGCCACCGCTGTCAGAGTGTCTCGCTGAGGAACAACCACAATGTGAGCCGCCGCCACAACTGACGGCATCGTTTCCACAGGAAACTTCGGCAGTTTAACAATCCAATGCCCCCATTGTTGCATAAGTCTATCATCATAATCATCATAAGGACTTCCCCCGACGATCGCTAATTTCAAATCTGGCTCATTTAACTGTTCGAGGGCCATCAAAACATCCTCAACACCTTTGTGAGCTCGGGGCGCACCGGGAAACATCAGAACTCTATAGCCGGACAAGCCGTAACGCTCTCTGCTCAATTCAGGATTGTATTTAGCCGGGTCGAACATTTCAGTATCCTTGCCATTAGGCAAATATACACCACCAAAACGCTGTTTTAAAAACTCAGTATCGACGGTGACAGCATCAGCACGGGAAATTAAACTTTCCATCCACTGGATGTACAGCGGATGATCCGGTTCTCGCAACTCACCGTGTTGCTTGAAAATATCTCGATAAAGTTGTTTAAAAGAAGGGCGATATTTCCATTCGTCACCGCCGAACCAGCTAAGCTCCCAGTCATCTATATCTAAAATGACAGGGCGGCGTGTCTCGATTTTTTTGAGCAGCGATAAACCAAAGCTTGTAGGTTTAGGTTTCACCGCATAAATAATATCCCCATCTATTTTTTGCAAAACTTTTTGAGCATCCACCAAAAAACCCGGATAGTTTTTACCCGGGATCGCACATACTGGGATGCCTCTCGGAGGTATAGCATACAATTCCTTGCCAAACTGAAATCCTATAACTTCTACATCACATTTAAGCTCGATCAAAACTTGAGCTAGGAGAAAAGCACGAATTGCACCTCCTCCGGACAAATCGCTTACTACTAATGAAACTTTCATTTGGTAATTTTTTTTGAAAAAATTTGCTTTATTTTCCTGCTTAACCGATACATTGTCAAGGGTAGCAATGCAAATAATACTTTTTTTAGGGAAATCCTCGGATCTTTTAAGGCTAAAGCATCTTTGATTTCTTGTCTTAATTTGATGGCTTCGGATGCTGTTCGTAAATAAAGCTGCGGATGAATTAAGGAAAGTTGAAAAATGTTAGTTCGGTCTGCCTCTTTTTGCAATACTGGATTGGCGGTCAGATATTCAACATTGGCAAATATAAGTAGATTTTGGGCGTAGTACCATTTTACTCGATCGTTTTGCCATATTTTATTTCTCACGCAGTCAATCGCTACATATCCTTGGGATGCAAATAGTTTTGCCCAATACTCGGGCCACTGTTCGTTAAGGTGATTTGTTCCTCCTTGAAATGGTACTGCGGCTGAGAATAAAATCACCGATCCGAGCTTGACTAAAGACTCTACAAATACTGCGGCACACTCAGGGGGCAAGTGTTCTGCTACTTCTAAAGAAACTACTAAGTCAAATTGTTGTTCGACGGGTAAAGGTTGGCTTATATCTAATACTAAAAAGTTGGTTTCAGGGATTTCTAGCATTTTTGGGTCTACCCAATCGCCGTCAATTCCTAATATATCTTTAACGCCGTATTCTTGGAAAACGGACAGCCAAGTCCCCGTACCGCAGCCGACATCAATTACTCGCTTGGGCTGTACGAATTCCCACAGGATGGGGATGATTTCTTTTGCTGATTCTTGTGCGGTTTTTTGCAGGTAGTGATATAGTTCTTTGGTATAGTGTTGCACGGTAACTAGAGCGCTCCTATTTATCTTTTGTGATTTTTAACCGCAGAGGGCGCAGAGGACGCAGAGAGAGCGGAGAGTGTGTGCGATGGGGAGCAATTTTGGCAGGGTTGGTATAATAGGGAAGTTTATTTTAAACGCCAGGGATTGTTGATTTGGTTTGGTAAAAATATTTTTGCGGTGCGATCGACTATTCGAGTAAAGAGCGATCGCGTTACGTTCTTGGCGTACTGCGGGCGGTAGGGATAGGTGCAGTGCATGACTTTTATCGGTTGGTCGATCGCATAAACGTCTTTCCACTTATCCAAGTAGTTGTAAACAGGAGACAAAGTTTTCATTTTCGGTTTCACAGATTCAATGGCAGCAGCAAAAGCACCTTGATCTTTCAATAGTAGCACATTTTGATTGGCAACTACTATCTCGAAATACTTGTGAAATTTTTGGAAGAGTTCGTGATTTTTACTGCTTTTCGTAAAAGCGATAAATCCGCCGTTGTATTGAATGCTATTTTCGTTGAGCGGCAATCCTACAGATTGCAAAGTTGACAGAATATCTTGCTTGACTCTTAATAAATTGCCCGCTTTAGCAATTGCAGGCTGCACGTCTTCTGTTACCAACAAATCCACCGCGTCAAGATAGTCGAAAACTTCTTGTATTGGCGACAGCAAGCAAATATCGCAATCCATATAAATAGTCTTGTCAAATAGGGATTCTTTGTACAATGCCAGTTTAGCTTGTCGGGACGCTAAAACAGGATTTTCGTGAGAGGGTGCTGTTTGCAATATGACATTGCCGAACACCTGAAGTAAAGGATATAAAATTTTCGGGACTCTATCGATTAAAATTACAATTGGTTCCCGGTGAAACTTCCTGACAGACGCCAGAAAATGAATGCAATCTTGGAATGAGTAAAGACCTGTTAAAATCGTGATAAATCCCTGGGTTTCTAATTTCATAAAAAAAATAGCTCGTTTCCTATGCCCGTTCCGGTGTTCGTAGTGAGGACTTTAGTCCTTTCTTTGCTAAGGACTAAAGTCCTCACTACGAACCTGTTTTTTTAATTTAAAATTAAGGAATCTAGTTTGTCAAGAATTTGCCCATCTTGTGTGGTGTCAAATTTGCGCGCAAAGTGAAAATTGCCGTTAGTAATTGTTGCATAATCTTGCACAGTCAGCGTTCGGGGCGAACCTGCGACGGCGTGGGTATAATCAATATAGCGTTTGTCGTCATTCACCAGATTTAAGTTGGGATTGTTGACCAAGATTGTCTGAACGAAAGACTCTTCAGGTACTACAGTTTTTTGGTAGTAATCTACAAAATCTGGGCGAGCGTTCACAAAATCTTTGATATATTTGACGCATTTTCGAGAAAGAGTATACCATGCCCAACCGCCGTAGCAAATAAATCGATCGCTAAATAAGGTCGATCGGCGCGGTATACCCACCAGCGGGCCGTAAGTCAGGTAAAATTGCAGGGGCGTCAATGTTTTCACCGCCCGCAACTGCTGAAACTCTTTCAAAAATCTGTAACTCCAGCGCCCGGGAATTCGCCAGTAACGACAATAATATCGCTTGCATCCCTTGTCTCGATCCCAAGGTATTCCCTCAGCCAAAACATCCCAATACCGAATAAAACCGTCGGCGTCGGTTTGCGCGAGAAAATCCTCAGTTTTTGATAGCGGTTGAGTCGGATAATCTTGGCCAGTCAAATTAATCAGCCAGTCAAAATCCGAGTTATTTGCAAATAACCAGTTGATAGCGTTTAAATAGGGTTGAACTTGACAAGAAAAATCAGCGCGAATTAAATATTCTTGATTTTCCAATAAATGAATATCTGATAAATCTTGCAGCGGAGTTAAGTCTAAATCGCACCTGTGAAAGTTGTGATTGATCAGAATTTGAGCGTGAGGGCTAGATTTTTTGATGGTACGAATCAGGCGATAAATTTGTTGGGGATTTTGATGAGTTTGGATAAAATAGGAAATTTTCACGGCTATTTCTCTGATACAAATTGATGTAGGCGGTTTGCTTTCATAGTTAAATAGCGGCGTGTTAAAAATATTTGTTGCTGCCAAATTGATGCGGTACACCAACGGTAATAAGCAGGAACAGCTACGTTTGTCAAAAAATGGCGCCACTGTTCCACAATCTGCGGATTTCCGGTTTCCTGCGCTCTGATTCTACCATTTTCGATGATTGCCCGCCGCAAATTCCGATCGCCCTGTAGCATCTCAACAGCAGCAATGGCTTCCTCGGGCGAAGCTACTTCTATGTAATCGAGCGCGCTTTGGCGTTCGCTGCGGTAGGCAGATTCGCGTCCCAGAACCGCCGGAATGCCCGCGTGCCAAGCGTTAATCAATTTCGAGGGAGGTTTCGAGTCAAAAGTCTGTGAAGCCTCAAAGCTGCGAACCGCCACGATCGCATCGACTGTACTGTAATCGTGCCAGCGATCGCACCCCACAACTTCCCACTGCAAACCCAAAGCAGCTAGTTTTTCTCCCCAACTAGGTGCTTGCAATTCGGGCGCTAGAGTTCCTGTAACCCCGAAGAAGGCGACTTTCTCAAAGATTTCGCCCCGGCTGGGGTCGCGGGGAATCAACCCGGGTTGCAGCCAAAATTTCAAGGGGTGACACTGCCATAAATTGGGCGATCGATTAAATAGCGAATCGCGATCGTTCTGCACTACTTGCAACTGAGCATAAGGGTGAGGCGAGCGATCGACTTTAATACAAACAATCAGCAACTTTGGTAGCGGTTGTAAATTATCCGATAAAAAATCTCGATGGGACACCACAATCCCTCGTTCCGGCATAAAATCTATTAATTGACAAGGCAACCCGTCCGCTTTCAAATAAAGATAAGTTTGCAGAGTCCAATCATACTTTCCGCGGCCGTACCTGCTGCCCCAAAAACTCATCCACTGCCAGTATTCCTCTGGACTTTGCGGCAACTCTCCTACGGGCCACTGGCTTTGGGGAATGTAAAAATAAATCGGCGGTAAATTCTCATTCATGCTATCTAGTTGGCAACTGAGCAAGTATTCATTGAATCCTATTTTAGATTAAAAAAAATGGTTTGTAGTATGGTTCGTAGTGCGGACTTCAGTCCGCTCTCCGGAAGCGGACTGAAGTCCGTACTACGAACCTAGAATCCTATTTTAGATTTAAAAAAATGGTTTGTAGTGCGGACTTCAGTCCGCAGAATGAAAGCGGACTGAAGTCCGCACTACGAACCCATCGATCGCACATTATATCAATCTACAATCAACCTCAGTGTGTCCAATCCCAGAAACTATCGTTCCAGTTATCTCGATAATTAAAGATTCCTTGCCAATCATAAAAATGTACAAAATCTTTGAGATTAACTGATTTACCAACATCTCTAATCATGTACAGAGGTTTTCCACCGTAAAAAGCAGCCCACATACTATAACTACTAGGCGGCCCGACAATATAGTAGCACTGAGATAAAGCATAGATATCTTCGATTAAATCACCGCTGCCAAAAACACAGTCAAAACTTTTAAATACATTCGGTGCTTGCGGGAGATTTGAGCAAATTAAAAATTTAAGGGTTTTTCCCGCAAATAGATTTACCACTGCATTCATGACTTCGATATATTGAGCGATCTCATAAAAGTACCTGCCATTTTGGTGCTGCGCGTAATCTCCTTGACGGACGTGAATTCCGACAATCATATCGGCGCTGTCTTTGATGGTGGAAATTAGACGCTCTGGATTGACAGTATATCGTTTTAATGGCGTAAAGTAGGCTCTAATCGAGTCGGCGTACTTTCGCAACTTGGGCGTATCTTCTACAAACCAGCCATCTCGAAACAGCCAGCCTTGAAAACAAACGTTTGAACCGTGTTTGATGGGTTGTCGTTCGTGATATGCGCTCCAACTAAAAGGTTTTTCTCTGGTAATTTCTTGGGTTGCTAATACTTGCTTGGTGCTTAAATATTTGATAAATTTATAATATTGACTTCTGATAAATTTGTTGGTAGGCGTGGTAAACTTGAGAGGAGGATAACAGCACAAAAAATTCCCCGCCGTTCCGGCAAAAAATTCTGCATATTCTTCAAAAGCCGGATTGATCACAGTCAAATCGTGTTCGATCGCCCAAGCAATGAAATTCGCAAACAGCAGCAGTCTGTTGCCTAGTTGTCCCGATTTAGCAGATATTATCAACATACTTTTCTTAACAGTTGACAGTTGACAGCTTGCCCCGAGCGAAGTCGAGGGGTTGACTTCGGAGTGCGAAGTTTTTAGGCAGGGGCTTAAATTGCCTGCCTAAAAACAATCCACCTAAAGATGGGGGCTTAAATTCCCTGTACTTTGGTAAAAGTAAGGTGCGCGCCGCGCACCTTCAAGACTAAGAATGATGGCGTTTTTGGTGCCACTGCCAAGCGTGAGTTATAATATCCTTAATGTCGGGATATTCTGGATGCCAGCCCAAGGTTTCGATCGCCTTTTTGCTGCTGCCAACCAAAGCAGGCGGGTCTCCCGGACGGCTATCGCACTCCACAGCCTTTATCTCTTTTCCCGTCACTTGGCGCGCCATTTCAATCACCTCTTTGACCGAAAACCCGCCGCCGTTACCCAAATTAAAGAAGTCAGACTTACCGCCATTTAACAAATATTCCAATCCCAAAATGTGAGCAGATGCTAAATCGTTGACGTGAATGTAATCGCGAATGCAAGTACCGTCAGGAGTCTCGTAATCGGTGCCGAAAATTGCGATCGAATCTCGTTTTCCCAAAGCAGCTAACAACACCAGCGGAATCAGGTGAGTTTCGGGATTGTGATCTTCTCCTAGCAACCCGCTCGGATCTGCTCCCGCGGCGTTAAAATAGCGGAAACAGACAGATTTGAAATCGTATGCAGTGTCAAAATCCGACAAGATTCGTTCTACCATTAACTTAGTAGCACCGTAGGGATTGATCGGATTTTGCGGGTGGTCTTCGGTGAGCGGGATTTTCTGCGGTACGCCGTAGGTGGCGCAAGTAGAAGAAAATACAAATTTCTTGATTCGGGCCGCAATCATGGCTTCCAAAAGTGTAATCGTGCCGATGACATTGTTGCGGTAATATTTAGCTGGATCTGTCACAGATTCGCCTACATAAGCGTAGGCTGAAAAGTGCATTACCGCAGCAATGTCCTGGGTAGCAAACAATTTGTCTAAAAGAGTGCGATCGTTGGTATCGCCAACTACCAACTCCACCTGCAAAACCTGCTCTACTAAGTCTTGGTGTCCGTAAACTAAATTATCCAAAATTACCACGCCGTAACCCGCATTTTTCATGGCTAATACTGCGTGGGAGCCAATATATCCAGCTCCACCTGTTACCAAAATTTTTGGTTTGTTTGTACTCATTTTATTTTGGGTTGTTTTGTAACTGCTTCAATCTTATTCCTGACCGGGAGAGGTAGCTGTCAACTGTTAGCTGTTAACTGTTAGCTGTTAGCTGTTAACTGTTAACTGTTAACTGTCAACTGTCAACTGTCAACTGAATAAAGCTGTCAACAGTCAACAGTCAACTGTCAACTTCAATCGATGAACTTGAGGCGACCAATTTGGATGTAATCAAATATGCGATTGATTTGATATCGATCCTCTTCAGAAATTTTATCATCAGACAAGATAGCGGAAGTTAAAACTAGATGTTCCCTGCGAGCAATCTTGCCAGAGGCGACAATCCGATCGACCATTTGAGAAATTGTTAAGTTCGATTTGTTTTGAGATGTTCGCATTTATTCGATCGCATTTATGTCAAAATAACTAAAGTTGATTGCAGGGATTGATCCCAAAATCGTGCATACCAGACCACAACTCTATTTGTGGAACAGCATCAATAATGTATCAGAGTTTTACTTCTAAAGATAGATGCGCGGAATTAATAATTCTGCATCATGCCTTGGGATAGCCCTGACACCAATCAAATTCTATAATAATTTTCGTACAGAGGCAGTTTTCTATGCAGGTTTATCCGATTGCGGTACTGTCGGACAATTACATTTTTTTGCTGCACGACCCCGATCGCCATACAGCAGCAGTCGTCGATCCAGCCCAAGCAGAACCCGTGTTGCAGCAAGTGCGATCGCTCGGAGCCGAATTAACCGCAATATTCAACACGCACCACCACAGCGATCACGTAGGTGGCAACCAGGAACTGATCGATCGCTTTCCCCAAATTACAGTTTACGGCGGCGCCGAAGACCGAGGCCGAATTCCCGGACAGCAAGTGTTTTTGCAAGCGGGCGATCGGGTTAATTTTGCCGATCGCACCGCCGAAATCTTCTTCATACCCGGCCACACAAAAGCTCACATAGCCTACTATTTCCCGCCCAACAACCCAGGGGAAACCGGCGAATTGTTCTGCGGCGACACTTTATTTGCTGGAGGCTGCGGCAGACTGTTTGAAGGCACTCCAGCTCAAATGGTAGCTTCCCTCGAACAACTGCGAAACTTGCCGGATCATACGAGAGTTTGGTGCGCTCACGAATATACACTGAAAAACTTGCAATTTGCGATCGGCGTAGATGGCGACAATCCTGATTTGCAGCGACGCTTGGGCGAAGTCAAAGAAGCTCGCAGTCGATCGCAACCTACAATACCATCATCGATCGGCATCGAAAAAAGCACAAACCCATTTTTGCGCTGGGATTTTCCCAACCTCCAATCAGCCGCCAACAGCCACGATCCCGTCCAAACCTTCGCTCGATTGCGCGGCATGAAAGATCGTTTTTGACGAGTAGCAAGGGCTGCGATAGCATTGTACAGGCTTTGACATCTCTGTGAGATTGGATTGTCACCTTGCTTAGGAATGAGAATTAAATAACTTCCACAAGTTTGTGGGATGGACAGGTTCTCCCGCCTATCCCACAATAACAATTAAAATTGTAAGTTATTTAATTCGAGATCCTTAAATTGAAAATTCCTCTGAATTATGTCCGTATAATTCAATACGGTTCACTTAAGACAGATCCCCCCTAACCAGGGCGGGCACTCTTGGCACCGCCCCTACAAAGGGGAGTAGGGGGTGGGACAAGAATGCCCTCAAAGTCCCCCTTATTAAGGGGGATTTAGGGGGATCTCCGGGGTATAAAAAGCCTTAAGTAAACCGTATTGCCGTATAATTAGTGAACCTGATTGGCTTGGCTAAATGTAAAACGAGCGTTGTTAGAAACCGATGAAAAATCAAGGTAATATTGAACCGCAACCCAAAATCCAAACCTCTGTTTCAGAGGATTCTAACAAAGCACTCTATCAGGGCGAGACTGATCCAACAACGGATGCAGGGATGGTTTTACAACTTGCAGACGGCAGCATTCAGGCGTGCAATGCTCGCGCCCAAGAGTTGTTGGGGATGACAGCAGAACAAATGCAGGGTAACAGTTCAATAAACTGTCCGTGGCAAACTGTGCGTGAAGATGGCTCGGATTTTCCTGGGGAGATGCACCCAGGGATGGTGGCGCTGCAAACTGGGAAACCTTGTTTAAATGTCATCATGGGCTTTTATCAGCCACAGGGAGAATTGATTTGGTTGAGGCTGAATTCTCAACCTTTATTTCAGGGAGATCGATCGACTCCCTACGCCGTAATTACCACCTTCACAGAAATCGCTCAACCTCAGCCACAAGAAGTCTCTGACGCGCCCGCTACACAACTCTCAGATACCCTCGAAAATATTTCCGACGGGTTCTTTACTTTGGATCGAGACTGGCGATTTACCTACGTTAATTCCCAAGCGGCGCGGTGGCTGAATCGACTCCCGGAAGAGGTGATTGGGAACAACGTTTGGGATGAGTTTCCCGAATCTGTGGGCAGTTTGTTTGAGCAAGAATACCTGCGCTGCGCTGCGGAGCAAGTTACAGTTAGTTTTGAATGTTTTTATGAGCCATTGAATGGTTGGTATGCGGTACGAGCTTATCCGATCGCCTCGGGAGTTGCCGTTTATTTTCAAAATGTCACTCAACAGAAAGCCGATCGGGCTGCTGCGATCGCCCAAGCGCAAACAGTGCAGCAACAATTAGGAGAAATCGAGGCGATTTATGCTAGCGCGCCGATCGGACTTTGCTTTATCGATACCGAGTTGCGATTTGTCCGCATCAACGATCGCCTCGCAGAAATTAACGGAATTCCCGCCGCCGCCCACATTGGTAAAACATTGCGCGAAATCTTGCCACAACAAGCAGATGATTTAGAGCCGCTTTACCGACAAGTTATTGCCACGAAAGTGCCACTCGAACAGCTCGAAATTCACGGGGAAAACTCAGCACAGCCGGGAGTAAAACGTGATTGGCTGTTGAGTCTCTATCCGCTCAAAACCGAGGACGATCGCGTACTGGGCGTGAATGTGACAGTGTACGAAATTACCGATCGCAAAGCTTCCCAAAAAGAGATTCAACGGCTCAACCAGCAACTAGAATGGCGAGTCAATGAACTGCAATTGATACTTGATGCTGTACCCGTCGGGATTGCGATCGCCCACGACGCGCATTGTCATGTAATTCGTACTAACAGGTTTGCTCAGTCGATGCTAACAGTGCGCCCCGGTGCCAATGTTTCTGCCAGCGGAGACGAAGCCGCACTCCTTCCATTCAAACTATTTAGCAACGGCGAGGAAATCCCGCCAGCAGAGCTCCCAATGCAGCGGGCTGCGGCTTCGGGCATCGAAGTGCGAGATGCGGAATTTCACATGGTGCGATCGGACGGGGCGACTTTTGATTGGTTGATGAATGCGGTGCCGTTATTTGACGAGCAGGGCGCAGTCTGCGGCTGTGTCGCCGCGTTTGTGGATATTAGCGATCGCAAGCAAGCAGAAGCAGCTTTGCGCCGCTCCCAGGAACGCTATCGCACTTTGTTTGACTCCCTAGACGAAGGCTTTTGCGTCATCGAAATGCTGTTTGACGACAACCAAAAGCCGATCGATTACCGCTTTTTGGAAGTCAACCCCGCCTTCGAGAGACAAACCGGACTGGTAGAAGCAGCAGGGAAAACAGCACTCCAGCTCGTTCCAGAACTCGAAGATTTTTGGTTTGAGATGTACGGTAAAGTTGCGCTGACAGGGGAACCATTGCGCTTTGAACACTGCTCCGAAGCCATGAACCGCTGGTTTGAGGTTTCGGCGTTTCGCACCCAGGAACCGCAGAGCCGCAAAGTCGCCATACTTTTCAAAGAAATCAGCGATCGCAAACAGGCGGAAAATCGCCTGCTGCAACAGTCCGAGCAACTGCGGCTGTTCGTCAAACATACGCCTGCTGGAGTAGCAATGTTTGACCGCCAAATGCGGTATATGCTGGTGAGCGATCGCTGGCTGACAAGTTACGGGATCGGTGTTCAAAACATTCTGGGGCGATCGCACTACGACATCTTTCCCGATTTACCCGATCGTTGGAAACAAATCCACCAGCGCTGTCTGGCTGGCGCAGTCGAAACCTGTCCAGAAGATCCGTTTCCCCGCGCTGATGGCTGCGTAGACTGGGTGCGCTGGGAAATTCATCCTTGGCGAACCAACAGCGGTGAGATTGGCGGGATCATGATGTTTTCCGAAGTCATCACCGATCGCAAAAATGCTGAACTCGCGCTGTCTGCGGCCAAACAGCAAGTCAGCAATATTATCGAAAGTATTACAGATGCCTTTATCGCGATCGATGGACAATGGCGCTATACCTACGTTAATAGCGCTGCTGAAAGACTGCTGGCTCGATCGAGAGCCGAGTTGTTAGGTCGATCGATCTGGGAGCTATTCCCCGCCGAGGCAGAATCCCATTCCAGGCTGTATCAAGAACTTCATCGAGTCATTTCTGACCAAGTTTCTGTCAAGTTTGAAGAGTTTTCGCCATCGCTGCAAATGTATATAGAAGTCAGCGCCTATCCAGCAGCCGAAGGACTTACGGCTTATTGGAGCGATATTAGCGATCGCAAACGCACAGAAGAAGAACTACGACAAAAAAATGCAATTCTGAACGTGATTAACGAGTCAGCGCCCACACCAATTTTTGTCAAAGATCGAGAAGGACGGATTATTTATGCCAATCCAGCCACGCTGGAAATAATGGGAAAATCTGCTTCTGAAGTAATTGGTGGTCGCGATCTAGATTTATACCCAGTAGTAGAACTTGCAGTCACAGTCACAGAAAACGATCGGCGCATTATGGAATCCGGCAAAACAGAAGTCCTCGAAGAATCTCACGATGGCATTCGGACATTTCTGGTAATGAAAGCTCCCTACCACAATCAGGCGGGAGAAGTCATCGGCTTAATTGGCATTTCCAGCGACATTACAAATCGCAAACGAGCAGAAATCGAGTTGCAAGAACAAACTAAGTTACTCCAAGTAATTATTGACAGCATTGGTGACGGTTTGATTCTCGCCAACCAACAAGGGGAATTTGTGCTGTTTAACCGAGCCGCCGTGGGGATGTTCGGCCCGCTAACAAATGAAAAATCCTCAGAGGAATGGTCGAGTACCTATGGACTATTTTTGGCAGACCAAAAAACTCTTTTCCCCGATGAGGAACTACCTCTAGCCAGAGCAATCAAAGGTGAATATGTCAATGATGTAGAAGTATTTGTCCGCCGCGAAAATGCCGAAAGTCGCTGGGTGAGTATCAGCGGTTATCCGGTTGTTGATATTAGCAGCACAATTACCGGCGGAGTCATTGTCTGTAGGGATATCACAGAACGCAAACAATCGGAAGCAGCACTGCTGGAGAGCGAAGCACGATTCCGCTATATGGCTAACAACGCTCCGTTTATGGTCTGGGTAACAGACTCCACAGCCTACTGCACTTTCCTCAGCGACAACTGGTATGAATTCACGGGTCAAACTGATGAAACAGGTTTGGGATTTGGTTGGGTAAATGCGGTGCATCCAGAAGACAGAGAATACGCCATGAACGCATTTTTGAGAGCCAACGAACGTCAGGAACCTTTCCGCATGGAATATCGCATCCGACGCAAGGATGGCGGATATTCTTGGGTGCTGGATGCGGCTGCTCCCAGATTTACAGAAAGCGGACAATTTGAGGGTTTGATCGGTTCTGCGATCGATATTACAGAGCGCAAACAAGTAGAAACCGAGCGCGATATGGTTCTGCAATTGGAACAAACTGCCCGCGCGGAAGCCGAGCGAGCTAACCGGATTAAAGACGAGTTTCTGGCGGTGCTTTCTCACGAGTTGCGATCGCCCTTAAATCCAATTTTAGGATGGTCGCAACTGCTCATCGGCGGCAAGCTGAGCGCCGCTACAACCGCCAAAGCATTGGAGACAATCGAGCGCAACGCCAGACTGCAATCTCAACTAATCGAAGACTTGCTCGACGTGTCTCGGATTCTGCAAGGAAAACTCAGATTGAATGTAGCTCCGGTGAATGTCGCCGCCATTATTTTGTCTGCCTTGGAAACCGTACAATTAGCAGCAGAAACCAAAAAAATCCAAATCCAAACTATCTTAAACCCAGATGTCGGACTCGTTCTCGGGGATACGGGTCGCTTACAGCAAATTGTGTGGAATTTGTTATCGAACGCGGTGAAATTTACCCCGGAAAGCGGTAGAGTTGAAGTTAGATTAACCCAAATTCCACATCAAGTTCAAATTCAAGTTACAGACACGGGTAAAGGCATCCTCCCCGATTTCTTGCCCTATGTTTTCGAGAATTTCCGACAAGAAGATGGCGCCACAACTCGCAAATTTGGCGGCTTGGGATTGGGATTGGCGATCGTCCGCCAACTAATCGAACTTCACGGCGGTACGGTGTTTGCACAAAGCCCCGGAGAAGGTCAAGGAGCGACGTTTACGGTGAGATTGCCACTATTAAATGATGATTCTAGAACGCAGCAGCCCGAAGCCGTCAATTCATCTCTAAGTCCCGATAGTTCATCTTTGCCGCTGGCTGGATTGAGAATTTTGGTGGTAGATGATGAGCCAGACTCGCGAGATTTTGTCGCCTTCGTGTTACAGGAATCGGGTGCAGAGGTAATTTCCCTGTCATCTGCTGCTGAGGTGTTGGAGTTGATCGGCCAAACAGTACCGGACTTACTCATCAGCGACATCGGAATGCCCGAGATGGACGGCTATATGCTGATCGAGCGCATCCGCACTCTGCTTGGGGCAAAGTCTCGGGAGTTGGTGGCGATCGCCCTAACAGCCTATGCTGGAGAAGCCAACGAGCGCCAAATTTTGCAAGCCGGATTTAACAAACACCTATCAAAGCCGATCGATCCGAGTGAGTTAGTTGCAACTGTAGCGAGGGCGATCGGCGATCGGGCAAAAAAACTCATAAAAGGCTCGTAGTGAGGACTTCAGTCCTTCTCAAAAAGGTTCGTAGTGAGGACTTCAGTCCTTCTCAAAAAGGTTCGTAGTGAGGACTTCAGTCCTTCTCAAAAAGGTTCGTAGTGAGGACTTCAGTCCTTCTCAAAAAGATTCGTAGTGAGGACTTCAGTCCAATGGAATTCCTTCATTACCTTCGCGGAGAACGGATGAACCACCAAAAATGAGATCTCATCCCTCAACACCGATCTACTAAATCCGTTACATCCGTTACATCCGCTACAAAATCCGTTGCCGAACTTCCTTCGCTCTTGCGATCGCGCCTCAAACTCCGCTATTATAGACAGTTCGACTTAAAACCCACAAGCAAAGATCATGGCCAAGCGCGTCCAATTAGTTTTAAACAAAGATGTCAGCAAACTCGGCAAAGCTGGCGACGTAGTAGAAGTAGCCCCAGGCTACGCCCGCAACTACCTAGTACCCCAAGGAATGGGATTTAAAGCCACTCCCGGCATTCTCAAGCAAGCAGCCCGCCGCAGAGAAGAAGAAAGACTGCGCCAGCTAGAGCTCAAGCAGCAAGCAGAAGTCCGCAAAACCGCCCTGGAAGCAGCCGGGCCTTTCATCATCTCCAAGCAAGTCGGCGAAGGAGACGCGATTTTTGGTACTGTCACCAACCAAGAAGTAGCAGAGCTGATCTTCAACTCTACCAGTCAAGAAGTCGATCGGCGCGGCATCACCCTGCCCGAAATTCGCGGCACTGGTACATACAAAGCTGAAATCAAACTGCACGCAGAAGTTACCGCCGAAGTTGATGTTCAAGTTGTTCCGATGTAATAGTAATTGGTAATTGGGCATTGGGCATTGGGCATTGGGCATTGGGCATTGGGCATTGGGCATGAAAGCACTGGTCAATAGTTTTTCCAATAACCAATAACCAATAACCAATAACCAATAACCAATAACTAATAACCAATAACCAATAACTAATAACCAATAACTATTGACTAATGAGCGATTTGATGCCGACAAATATAGAGGCAGAGGAAGCAATTTTGGGCGGGATTTTAATCGACCCCGAAGCTATTTCGCGAATTGCTGAAATGTTGCGACCGGAGTTTTTTGCCATCACCGCTCATCAAGTCATTTATCGATCGGCATTAGGGCTATTTTTGCAAGGTCAACCGACGGATTTGATGACCGTAACAACTTGGCTGACGGATCGCAACCAGTTAGAACAAGTCGGAGGATTAACTAAATTAGCACAATTAGTCGATCGCACAGTTTCAGCAGTCAACATCGACCAATATGCTGCCCTAGTCGAAGACAAATATCAGCGCCGCCGATTGATCGAAGCGGGCAACAACATAGTACAATTAGGTTACGAGACAGCAGCGCCGCTAGAAACAGTCTTAGACCGCGCCGAACAAGAAGTTTTTGGCATCACTCAAGACCGCCCGCAACAAGATTTAGTATCCATCGGCGAAACCCTAAACCAAACATTTCAAGACTTAGAAAATCGCAATGAAGGCCTCACGCTTCCCGGTATTCCGTGCGGTTTTTATGATTTAGATGCGATGACAGGAGGCTTTCAGCGATCGGATTTAATCATCGTTGCTGCCAGGCCGGCAATGGGCAAATGCGCCACGGATGAGGCTGCTATCGTACAAAGCGATGGAAGCCTTGTTACCATTAAAGAAATCTATCAAAAACGTCAAGCAGAATTACTAACATTAGGAAAAGATTTGCAATTTCACCTAACTAGACCATCAGCTTTTATAGATGATGGAATTAAGCCTGTATTTCGGGTAACAACCAGACTGGGACGTTTTATAGAAACTACGATTACACACCCATTTTTAACAATTAAGGGTTGGCGACAGTTGGCGGAAATACAAGCAGGCGATAAGATTGCTGTACCTCGCCGGATGAATGTTTTTGGTCGAGAAACCATCCGCGACTGTGAAGTTAAGTTATTAGCTTATCTAATTGGCGATGGGTGTTTGACACAGACTGCGCCACACTTCACCAATGGAAATACTGCTATACTGAAAGATTTTGCTGAAGCTGCTACTAGCTTCGGAGGTCTTAAGCTGCGATTCAACGATCAAGGGAGACGCGCACCCGAATATCGCCTTATCAGCGATCGAGAAAGTTACACAGATAGTATAAAAAACTTTGGTTATAATTTACAAATAATCCTTCTCAAACGAGATTTCGATGCTAAAAAATTAGCGCGAGAATTGGAAATTAAACCGCGATTAGTCCGGTCTTGGATGGAAGGAATAGCATTTCCCAATCAAAAATTATTTAGTGGCATTTGCAGAGTTTTAAGAGTAGAACCAGAACACCTAGCCGATGAGGGAATGGATGTTATTAATACAACTCATAAAAATCCCCTGACACATTGGTTAGAAAAGTTAGGTCTGATGGGAAAAGATGCTCACCAAAAAACCGTACCGGATATAGTGTTTAGATTGCGGCGATCGCAAGTTGCCCTTTTCCTCAACCGCCTCTTTTCCACTGACGGCTGGGCTACCGTACTTACCAGCGGTCAATCTCAGCTAGGCTACTGTTCTGTCAGTGAAGGACTAGCCAGACACGTACAGCATCTACTGCTGAGATTTGGCATCATTGCCGCCCTCAAAAAGCGTTTAGTCAAATACAAAAATACTCGCAACCCAGCTTGGTTTATTGATATTACTAATGCAAAATCTATCAAAATATTCATATCAGAAATTGGGATTTTTGGCAAAGAGGCAGCACTAGCTAAAGTAGAAGAAGCACTAGAAAATAAAATATCTCACAATAATCGCGATTTAATTCCTGTCGAGGCTTGGGAATACCTAGCATTAGCCAAAGGCAACGAATCTTGGGTATCGCTAGCAAAACGTGCAGGTATCAAAGGTTATTCCAATATTCACGTTGGTAAACGTGCGCTGTCCAGGGAAAGATTTTTAGTTTTAGCAACTGCTTTAGATAATTTGTCGCTGAAACAACTAGCAAATAGCGAGGTCTACTGGGATGAAATAGTTTCGATCGAACCGATGGGAAACAAGCAAGTCTATGACTTAACTATCCCGGAGACGCACAATTTTGTGGCTAACGATATCTGCGTTCACAATACGGCCTTTTGTACCAATATCGCCCATCATATCGCCGCTGGACAGCAAAAATTGCCGGTTGCCGTTTTTAGCTTGGAAATGTCGAAAGAACAGCTAGTGCAGCGTATTCTATCCAGTGAAGCCAAAATAGAAAGTAATAGGTTGCGATCGGGCAGAATCAGTCAGAACGAATGGGAACCCATCAGTACAGCCATTGGTAACTTATCAGAACTACCGCTGTTTATTGATGATACTCCTAATATTACCGTGATGGAGATTCGCTCCAAAGTCCGCCGCCTCCAAGCAGAACAAGGCGGAGCTCTCGGATTAATTTTGCTAGATTATCTACAATTAATGGAAGGTAGCAGCGACAACCGCGTGCAAGAATTATCTCGAATTACCAGAAGTCTCAAAGGTTTAGCCCGCGAACTCAACGTGCCGATTATTGCTTTGTCTCAGTTGAGTCGAAGTGTGGAAGCGAGGACAAATAAGCGGCCGATGATGTCAGACTTGAGAGAAAGTGGCTGCTTAACAGGTGATAGTTGCGTAATGCTAGCAGATACCGATGTACGCGTACCAATTCGTGAATTAGTAGGGAAATCTGGCTTCACCATTTGGGCGCTAAATCAAGCCACCATGCAGTTAGAAAAAGCTGTTGTTACCAATGCCTTTGCTACAGGTGTGAAACCTGTTTTGCGACTGCAAACTCTTTCGGGACGGGCAATTAGAGCAACGGCTAATCATAAGTTCTTAACCATTCAGGGCTGGCGGCGATTGGACGAGTTGAAAATAGGCGATCGTATTGCTTTACCTATGCAAGCACAGCTTGAAAACTTATATTGCGGCACAACCCTTTACCAACAAAACTTCCGTCGAGAAGGAGCAGGAAGATTAGCTACAATTGTCAAATCTGATGAACTTGCCCTCTTATCTAAGAGCGATATTTACTGGGATGAAATTGCATTAATAGAAGTTGATGGCGAAGCGGAAGTTTACGATTTAACAGTGCCTGCACTGCATAATTTTGTCGCTAATGAAATCGTAGTCCATAATAGCATCGAGCAGGACGCGGATTTAGTAATTATGCTCTACCGAGATGAATATTACAACCCGGATTCGCCCGATCGCGGAATTGCCGAAGTCATCATCACCAAACACAGAAACGGCCCCACAGGCATCATCAAACTAATATTTGACGCTCAATATACCTCGTTCCGCAATCTGGCATCTCCAAAGCGCTCTTAAGAAGGAAGAAGGAAGAAGGAAGAAGGAAGAAGGAACACACAGCAAGCTTGAGCACGATCCGTATTTTACGTTTAATTTAGGTCAATCTACTTAAATCAACCAGGATTTACGCAGAAACCCGGTTTCTCAAGACAAAAACCGGGTTTACAAACAGCTTAAAAGTTTTACGCTTAGTTAGGTTGAGCTACCTAGCCAGCGATTTTCAATAATTCCACATCAAAAATCAGCGTAGCATTAGGAGGAATCACCCCGCCCGCACCGCGAGCACCGTAACCTAGTTCAGGGGGAATAATCAACTTGCGGCGTTCTCCAACTTTCATTGTACCGACACCTTCATCCCAACCCTTAATTACTTGACCGACGCCAATTTTGAACTGAAAAGGAGAATTGCGATCGCGCGAACTATCAAATTTTGTGCCATCCTCCAAAGTGCCAGTATAGTGCACTACAACCGTCTGACCGGTTTTTGGAGTCGCCCCATTACCTTCTTTCAATTCAACATATTTCAGACCTGAACCTGTGGTGACAGTTTTCTCAGTATTTCCAGTTTTCTCAGTATTTCCAGTCATGTTATTGCCAGCGATAGTAGCTGGTTCTTTTGGTAAATTAGCATCAGCTACTAGCAAGCTATCTTCAGTGAAAGACTTCGCTGAGAGTATCTCAAGCGCAGCATCGGTTAAAGGATTATTCACTTCGGAGGCAACTGCTGTAGGTACATAGCCGCTCATTTGAGCGACTATCAAAAACACAAAGCAAACCAGCATTATGCCCAAGCTGACCAGAATTCCTTGCACAATTAATCCTCCTGACACTTTTAACCGCGATATCTCAGATATCTAAGACATCTAGTACAACAAGAACCACAAAATTTTATCTGAACTTTTCCGCCCAAAAACAGCGGGTGCCAGTTAATTTTAAAGGCAAAAGAAAGTATGAAGTCAGAATCTTTGTAATTCTACCTTCTGCTTTCTAAAGAAGTGCCCGATCGAGCCTTCTGCGTTCGGGTGACAATTTTATCACAAGTCCGAGCAGCGAGAGCACGCGATCGCACTTAGCGCCAGTTACGGTTTTCTAGATCCCGCATCTGACGTTCGAGTCGATCGAGCCTGCCGCGCAACTCATCCATTTCCGACTGTCGGGGAACGCCCATATCTTGCAGCATATTCCGGAGTTGGCGCTGCAACTGCGTATCCCAATTTCCCTGCTCGGACTTGAGATGTTCAGTCACGTCATCGACAAAGGTTTTGGCTTGCTCGGGATTGATTTTGCCATCTTTGACCCATTGCTCGCTGGCTTCCTGCAATTTCTCCGCCACCAAGGAGGTAGTACCAATGCCCAGCATTACCAGTTGTTTGAGTAAGTTGCTATTGTTATCCATAGATTTTTCCTACTGTTTGCCCCAAAATACCCGATCGGCTCAGGTCGCCTGCGGTCGCTGCGAAACCCTTTGTACAATTTAAGTTACATCAGCACTGACCTACCTTTCTATTTTGGAGCATCTAGCAGCCTGCTGGCGAGTCTAACCCGCCAGCGGGCGTTCGGAAAACCCGCACTCCGATCGCAATTTCTCACAAAAAATGCCACTGTAGGCAAGCTCCAAACTTTTAGACAGTAAGTCATTCTTAATCTAAAATCTAAAATCTAAAATCTAAAATCTAAAATCTAAAATCTAAAATCTAAAATCTAAAATCTAAAATCTAAAATCTAAAATCTAAAATCTAAAATCTAAAATCTAAAATCTAAAATCTAAAATGGTATGAGCCTCCCTACAACATTACCCCACCCTGCTATCTAATGCCTGAGTGTCCCCGCTGTCACCAACCTGTAGGCGCCCGAGCGATCGCCTGCGCGCACTGCAAAACCCCTCTCAAAGCTTTCGGTCATCCGGGTATCCCCCTTTATCGATCGCCATCCGCAGAATTTCTGTGCGCTACCTGTACTTACCACGAAGACGACACCTGCAACTACCCGCAGCGTCCCTTCGCCAAAGAATGCACGCTTTATCACGACAAAGCCGAGCCTCTTGTACCGCATACCAGCCGTTACATCAGCGGCGGCCGGCCCCAATCCATCAAAAATTGGTGTCAGCGCAATCTCGTTTGGTTGGTTTTATTGGGTTTAATTATTATTAGCATTGCCCTGTCGATTTGAGCGAATTTTACCAATAAATTGGGTCTAAAGCCCCGTCGTTCTAGGGCGGCTTTATTTATCTAACATCATACCAGATAAATATGATATAATCAGATCATGATAGTAAGAGAAGCAAAGTTAAAGAACGGAACAAAAGAGCAGTATCTAGCCCTTGATGAAGCAATCCGTACAGCCCAGTTTATTAGGAACAAAGCTGTAGGTTTTTGGATCGACAATCAAGGCGTTAGTAAAGCAACTTTATATTCCCTTTGTAAAGACTTAGCCAAAGAGTTTCCTTTCGCAAGAAAGCTAAACTCTGCTGCTCGTCAAGCCAGTGCTGAACGAGCTTGGGCTGCTATCTCCAACTTCTATCGCCGTTGTAAAACAACAGACAAAAAGAAGGGCTATCCCACCTTCAAGAAACATTGTCGCTCAGTAGAATATAAAGTTTCAGGATGGAAGTTATCGGAAGATTGTAGAAGTATTACTTTCACCGATGGTTTTGAGATTGGAACTCTATCAATATTCTGCAACAACGAAACCCAAGAGGATTTGTACAGACTAAAGATTAATCGAGTACGAGTTGTGCGTAGAGCAGATGGGTATTATGCCCAATTTTGTTTTGATGCCAGTCGTAAAGAGCAAGGACAGTATTCAGGCAATGTTGTTGGTTTGGATTTGGGGCTAAAGTTTTTCACCAAAGACCAAAACGATAACGCTGTAATATATCCACAGTTCTTAAGGAAAGCTGAAAAGCAACTTAAGAAAGCTCAACGCAGATTAAGTAAGAAGTTTGTCAAGGAAGCTTGCGCCACAATCCAACAACTACCATAGAGCCAGAAAAAGATTAGGTAAGATTCATCTGAAAGTTCAAAGACAGCGTAAAGATTGGGCAATTAAGCAAGCCCGATGCGTAGTTCACTCTAACGATGTGATTGTTTATGAAAACTTGCAGGTGTCGAACATGGTCAAGAATCATCACTTAGCTAAATCAATTTCTGATGCCAGTTGGTATCAATACACTCAATGGCTAGATTATTATGGAAAGATTTGGGACAAGGTAGTGGTAGCAGTATCACCACATTACACGTCTCAGGACTGCTCAAACTGTGGTCACAGAGTAAAGAAGTCATTAAGTACCAGAACTCATTCATGTCCCAATTGCAAGACAGAGATTTGTCGTGATACAAATGCGGCAATCAATATCTTGCAGAAAGGGATGAATGTCTTGGGAATAGAGTGGCAAAACAGTACCCAAGGGCATTGGGAATCTGCCTCGGAAGAGGAAAAGCATGGGGAGAAGACTACCTCTACTACTGATGGGCGACTTGACGTAGCAAGTGGACTTCTGTGAACCATGAACAAGAATCGCTGCTCCTTTAGGACGGTGAGTATGTCAACAACTAGACAATAGATACATCAATATCGCACCGACAGTGAAAAATCTCAAAGGCATAGAATGGAACAGGAGCATCTCAGTTTTGTTGCAAAAAGCATTTCAGCTTTACTACAACAGCAAAGCTGAGATGCTCCGGTTAAGCTGAGCCGGGACGATCGCACTGCAACACATTTCAACTTACTTCGGTTCGTGACTCGCAATGCGCTTGCCATCACCATCGTAAACCTGCATCGGAATTTTCGCATTTTCGGCGATCGCCTCCAAGGCTGTTTGCAAAGTTGCAACGTGGTTTTCCACAGCTTGGCGAGTCTTCACAGCATTGTTGTTATTTGCTTGGATGAAAGTTTGTTGCAGCTTCTGCACGTAATCAGGAGTCATCTGTACCGCAATCAAACCGTTGCTAACAGTATAGTCGCAAATCTTCGGTTTACCTTTGCAAGTTCTATCTAAATCCGTGCGCGCTTTTTGGAGGTTTCTTTCTTCCCGCAGCTTCGATTCAGCTTGCTGCAAAGATGTTTTGTAGGACTCGATCAGCGGTTTCGCTTTCTGGGAATAAGCAGTAGCCGCCGGAACTTGCTCGGCGTAACTCAAAGCTCTCCGCCAGTATTCCGATGCTTGAAACCAGGCGTTTTTGCCCTCGGAAATTTTAGCTTCTGCTGCTAAAGTCACAGCTTGAGTATAGGCATTTTCCGAAATTCCTTCAACATTTCTGCGCTCGCGAGCTTGTGAAAGTTTTGTTTCGTATTTAGGAACTAGGAGCCTACCTAGTTGATAAGATTGCGTATTGCTGGGAATTTCTGATAGCGCGCCGATCGCCTTTTCCCAACCTGCTTGCACTCCAGCCCAGGTTTCGGCTGTCTGAGCTACTGCTTCCCGAGCTTCTGCTATTTGGGCTGTGCTTTTGGCTTGGAGCAAGATTTTTTCGGCTTGTTTTTCTGTACCTAATTGCCGATTTCCAGTTGCTAAATTCTTGCGGTATTCTTTCGCCTTTCTTTGAGCATAGGGATAAACTGGGCTGCTGTCGGGAATTTCCCCTAGTTGGGCGATCGCGCTTTGCCACAGAGCTTGTGCTTCCTGCGCGTTCTGGGCAGAAACAGGCGGATTTTGGTTTCTTTGGGCTGCCGATTGTGCGAGGCGCGCTGCATCGATCGCAGAATTCAAGTTCTGATTTTGCTGGCGGTAGTTTTCCAGAGCGGTTTGAGCTTCACCGCGATGAATTGACCAAGACGGAATCGGTTCTAAAAGGGCGATCGCCGATTGTAACTGTTCCTGCGCTTCGAGCGGGCTGTTAGCAACTTTTGAAGTTTTGAGAGTCTTCACCGAATTATCGCTCAACTGTTTGGCATTAGCCAGCGCAGTGCATTCTCCGATGACGCAGGGGCGGCTGAGCAAGTAAAAACCGCCTGCCAAAACTACCGCCGCCAGACTGAAGATGCCTGCGGCGGCCAGCATTGCAAACGGTGAATGTTTGGGTGTTTCCGGAACCGTTAGCGGTTCCAGATCCAGCACGTCGAAGGGATTATCTCCCATATCGGGGGGGATGGCACCTACTTGAAACGAGCTAGCACCAACCTCGCTGGAACTCTCCGAAAAATCGGGGAAATATTCATCTACCCCCGCAGTTTCAACATCTGTTGTTGACGGCATCTCCTCCGCTACATCCGCTGTATTTTCTACTAGCACCATCCCCGTTTCTTCAGGTATTTTCTCGGATTTTTTGCGTACTTCTTCTACAGTTCTGGGTCTTGACAAAACCGGGTTGTGCATGGTAAAAGAATGAAAAGCATAAGGCTGATTTTGCCCTGTGATTTTCAGGCAAAGTCCGATTTTTTGAATAGCTTCCGGTTCTATTTCCAGAATCGCTGCTTCTAGCACTGTAAAAGTCGGTTTTGCTTTCAGAACTAAATTGCGTGGGTGTTCTCCCACAACCGTTAAAGAATCTTCTCTCAAATCGCAACTGATATAAAGTGGCAAATCTTTAAAGCCGGCTGATTGCAAGTATTTATGCAACTTTAATTCTAGGATTTGTGCCTTACTTTGTCGCGCTGCTACTGTCATGTTTTTTCCTCTGTCTGCTCTCACCATTAGAAATTTTCGATGGGCGATTTCGGATTGCGAAATTTTCGTTGTTTCCGATTTCTTTTGTGAACTTGTACCGATTCGTTCAAATCTCAGCTCTCAAATCTTAACCGTCAAATCTAAATTTGCAACGGTTCTCCAAAACTTTCGCCATAATAAACTTGAGTCACGTCAAAACGCCCGCCGTATTGTTTGAAAGGTTCTGCTGCATAACCGAGCGGGAGCAAACAGCAAACATCTACTTCAGCAGGAATTTGAAAGGCTTCTTTCACTTGAGTGCCGACAAAACCTTCCATCGGACAACTGTCTACTCCAAAGCTTTTAGCTGCGATCATTAAATGAGCTACTGCCAGCATTGTATGTCTGTTTGTCCAAGTTTCGACGGACTCGAAGCAAGGATGGTTCTCGAACATTTGCGGGATTGCTTGGCGCAGATAACCGGCTAAATTGTCGTTGATGGCGCCGGAGGCTTTACCCAATTTGATGACGGCTTCGGTGTTTTCGGGTTGGGTGGCGCGCCGATCGCCACAACAGATTAACACGATCGGGGCTTCTACTATTTGGCGCTGGTCGAAGGCACAACTTTTTAATTTTTCTTTGCTCGCTACGTCTTGCAGTACAATAAACCGCCAAGGCTGCAAGTTATAACCGGAGGGCGATCGCACTCCCAACCGCAAAATCTCTGCCAGTATGGCTGGGGGAATTGGATCGGGTTTGAAGCTGCGCGCGGCCCGTCGGCTTTCGATCGCGGTTTTAACATTAATTGAAGGTTGGATTTCAATTGTCATCGGTAATTGGGAATTGGGAATTGGGAATTGGGAATTGGGAATTGGGAATTGGGAATTGGTAATGGGAAATTGGTAATGGGAAATTGGTAATGGGTAATCGGTAATTGGTAATTGAGAATCGGTAATTGGGAATGTGCAATTCTCCCTCTCCCTCTCTCCCCGTCTCCCCGTCTCCCTTCTTCCTTCTTCCTTCTTCCTTCTTCCTTCTTCCTTCCTTACCCCAAGCCCAACTCGCGCTTGAGCAAATTAATCGACTTAGAGCCGATGTAATTTTCGCAGCATACCAGTTGTGGGGGACGAATAATATCCTCTCTGGCAGCGTTAATCGCCGCTTTGACTGTAGCAAAACTCGGTTGATCGCAAAAAATTGTTCTTGCCGATCGCACGATCGAGTTAATCTTGTACTCATCGGACAGCAAAGCCGTCATCACCAGCAAATCTTCGCCGCGGATGCTGTGGATGATAACTTCGGTCGATCGCAGCATTCCCGGGCTCAGACTGACTAAACCCAAATAACTGTCTTTCGGCAAACCCCCCACTAGCTGGATTTCCTGCACGTAATCGTAGATGTCTACCGGAATCACCCGCACCGATCGCGGCGCCGAAATCGATTCTGCTTGTCCGATAAAATAACGACTCGTGATTACAGTTCCCGCAGAGATGTTATCCAGAAAAGTACCTAAATCTTCCATCGCTACTAACTGGATCGGAATCCGCAAAGCTTGTTCGAGTTCTTGAGCCATCAACTCCCCCACGCCGATGTCTTCTGTGGGGGCTGTGACGACCACTCGGGCGCTGCACCGGAGCCGCCAGTCAATTTCTGCCAAAAATAATTCCCTGGCTTGGTTGAGCGTACAGCCCTGTCCCAGCAGTTGATCCATACTTTCTTGCACTATTTTGTTAGCAAGGGGATATTCTTCTAGGATGGGAGACTTGAGTTTGCTGCCGCCTTCGTGGCCTTGAGCGCGGACGTAAATGCCCGATCCGGCTTGGGCTTCTACGAGTCCGGTATTTTCGAGCTGTCGGTAGACTTTGCTGATGGTGTTGCGGTGCAAGCCCGTCTGCATCGCTAGCTGTCGGGTGCTGGGCAACCGGTGTCCGGGCGGAAACTGGCGCGAGGCGATCGCAAACCTGATTTGATTGAATAATTGCGTAGATGCGGGGATATCGCTATCTGTTTGAATATGAAATTGAACCATATTAAAGGCTCCGACACTTCAATTTAATATTTTTATAAGATCGAGTACCGCCCACAGTATGGTTCGGATATCTCTGTCTATAGCATAATCTTTTTTGGTTGATCTGCTGCGGTCGTTTTCCTTGGCGGGCGATCGGGCCTGATTGTTCGGCTACTTTCAAATCTTAGCCGTAGGGTGCGTCAGGCAAGATAATTCTCAATCATCACTCCTAATCTCAGAACTGACGCACCAACTAATGAATGGTGCGTCAGCTAGGAGGATTGTCAGTTGATCGCGACAATCCTCCTAGCTGACGCACCCTACTTCACTATTTACTCTCCGATTTCCATCTCTGACGCACCATTTCTTAGCTGGTGCGTCAGAATGAGATTGTGAATTTGTCGCATAAATTTTCCAAGCTGACGCACCCTACTTCACTATCCGTTACTCAACAATCAGCAATAGGGTGCGTCAGGAAAGATAATTTTCAACCATCGCGGACAATTTCAGAACTGACGCACCATTCATTACCTGGTGCGTCAGTTCTGAAATTGTCAATTTGCCAAAATTTTCCTAGCTGACGCACCCTACTGCACTATTGACCTAGGGCTTGCTGTTTTTCTACCTTTCAAAAAATAAGTCAGCATTTCCCCTTTACCTTTAATCTCGATCACGCCGCGTTCTTCAAAATCATATTTATCTTGCAGCAAGTCATAAGTATAGAAGCTAACTTGAATGCGGCCGGGTATGCCGTGAGATTCCATGCGAGAAGCGGTATTTACCGCATTTCCCCACAAGTCGTAAATGAATTTTTTAGTGCCGATTACCCCCGCTACCACCGGGCCGCTATTAATCCCGATGCGGATGTCAAATTTTGCATCCAGCTTCACATTTAATTCCTGAATTGCTACTAGCATATCCAGCGCCATTTCGGCTATCGCCTCTGCGTGGTCTGGGCGTTCGATGGGAATGCCGCCTGCTACCATGTAAGCGTCCCCGATCGTCTTAATTTTTTCTAACCCGTGTTTCTCGCTCAGTTCGTCGAAAGTTGAAAAAATTTCATTCAACAAGTATACTAATTTCGTTGCCGACATGGTAGTAGAAATTTGGGTAAAATTCACCAAATCAGCAAAAAGAATTGTTGCTTTCTCAAACTTATCAGCAATTACCCCCGGTTCCTGCTTCAACCTGTGGGCGATCGCTCCGGGCAAAATATTTAGCAGTAAATCCTCAGTTTTTCTTTGTTCTTTCCTGAGTGCAGATTCCATTTGCTTGCGCTTGGTGATATCGTGAAAAAATACAGAAATGCCATCGTGAGAAGGAAATGCCCGCACTTCAAACCACACTTGCAAGGGGCGATAATATTTTTCAAAAGTTACTCCAACTTGTTTAGCTACAGCTTCGTGAGATTCTTCATAAAACACCGAACTTACTAAATCAGGAAACTCTTCCCAAAAAATTTTACCAAAAAGTTCTTCCGGCGATCGCTGCAAAAATTGTGATGCTTTGTAATTAATGTAAGTAAATCGCCACTGGAGGTCTAGAGCAAAAAAAGCATCGCTCATTCCTTCTAAAAAATTGACAATTTGCTCGTCAGTAGAACGGAGTTTTGCTTCAACTTGTTTGTGTCTGATCTGCGCGCGCTTTAATTTTGCATAATTAATTCGCAACTCCATTTGACTGATAACTTGCCTTCCTAAAGTCCGCAGGGCTTCTAGCTGTTCTGGGGTGAGATGGCGGGGAACAGTATCTATCGCGCACAAAGTGCCGATCGGGAAACCATCAGAAGTTACTAGCGGCGCCCCAGCATAAAATCGAATATTTGGATCGGAAGTTACTAACGGATTTCCAGCAAAGCGATCGTCGTCTAGGGCGTTAGGTATAACTAGCAATTCATTGGGATTTAAAATAGCGTGAGCGCAAAAAGCTATCTCTCTCGGAGTTTCTGGCACCTCCAGACCGACTTTTGATTTAAACCACTGTCGGTTAGCATCTACTAAACTGACCAAAGCAATAGGAGTACCACAAATATAGGATGCTAAAGCTGTTAGGTCATCAAAAGCTTGGTCAGCATCTGTATCGAGAATGTTGTAGCGGTGAAGTGCTTTTAGCCTGTCTGCTTCGTTGCTAGGTAAAGGTGCAGCTTGCATCGGCGGCGGTGCGACTGCACGTTTGTGAAAAATGCGTGCAAGTTTCCGTCCTGCGAATTTTTGGACTTGCGTCGCTAGTTTCTCAACCAGCACAAAAAAACTTATTTGCCAAGCTTTATTCATATTTGTTTATAGTTGTCAGACCTGATGGAACTGCGGGCGATCGATACCTATGCACTCACCGCAACTAACTCCTCGATCTCCAGAGCTTTTGTTGGCAATTTCCCCGTTAAAACTTCTCGACCCTCTGCGCTGACAAGTATATCATCTTCAATGCGTATACCCCGCACATCTGCGAATTTTTCCAAATGATCCCAGTTTACAGAATCTTTATATTTGGCACGAGTTTCTGAGTTATTTAAAATTGCCGGAACTTGGTAAAATCCAGGTTCGATCGATACCAGCATTCCCGGATGCAAAACACGATTCAGCCGCAAAAATCCCAAGCCAAACCGACTGCTTCTGGTTCTTCCTACTGCATAGCCAGCCAAATCTCCCAAATCTTCCATATCGTGAACATCCAAACCGATTAAATGTCCGATACCGTGGACAAAAAATAAGGCGTGAGCGTCCATTTCTACCAACTCTTCAACATTGCCCCGCAAAATGCCCAAATCCACCAAGCCTGACGCCATCGTCCGAGCAGCTAACAGGTGAATATCTTGATATTCCACACCCGGACTAATTTTATCAATACAAGCATCATGGGCTGCCAAAACTATATCGTAAATTGCTCTTTGAGTCGGCGAAAACTTACCAGAAACAGGCCAAGTGCGAGTCACATCAGCCGCCCATCCCATCGACGATTCCGCACCGACATCTGCTAACAGCAAATCTCCTGCTTGTAGCGGGTTGTGATAGTGTTCGCTGTGCAGGACTTCCCCTTGTACGGTGACAATACTTGGGTAGGCGTAGGTCATATTTTCCGAGATAATGACACTTTCCATGGCCGCCCGCACGCCCGCTTCAATCTTGGCCGTTCGAGTTGCTGCCATCCCCGCTTTGTGAGCTGCTACGGTGACAGCCGCAGCTTGACGCAATTCGACCAAACTCGCTGCATCGTGGCTCAGACGCAGAGATATAATTGCTTGAGTTAATTCTAGGTCGATACCTGTTGGCGTTTTGGAGGGTGCCACAGGTCGATCGAGTATTTGAGACTGTTGCAACCGAATCACGCTATCCTGGAGGGCGATCGTTGCTGCATTTGTCGTTAGCGGAGCCCTCGAAGAGGATCGCACTTTCAACTCACTCATTGTCCAAGCAGCATCAGCACCAATTCGTTCAGCAATTTCTGCTCTTTTCGGCATTTCGCCATGCCACAACGTGCTGCTAGGATCGGCATCATCTAAGAACAGTTCTAACTTCCCAGATTCTAAGCGAATCGCAGCATTTTCTAAGGGCAAACCCGCAAAATACAAAAAGTGACTGCTGGCGCGAAAAGGATAAACCAGTGCCGGATAATTGCGAGGAATGCTGCGCCCAGACCACAGAATTACCGGATAATTAATTAAACTCGCCAGTTTTTGCCGCCTTTGGTGTAAAATATTTCTTAACAAATCATCACTTTTTGTAATTTCCATGAGTCAAACTTGATAATTTTGAGTTTAGTTCACTCTTTCGCACTGAGCGTGCTGAGATTCTCAGCGTTACAGGCTGAAAGCCCTGATTTAAAACTTAACAGCTATTTTAGGGGAAAGTCGAATCTTTATTTTATTTTTTGCTATGATGTTTGCCGCTGTTTGTGCGATCGTCTTTGTCATCATCCCCAGCATAATTTTGTTGTGCAAAAACCAGACTCGACTGCAAAATTAAAAGCCTGAAAGTGCTAGCGCGCCAGCAATAGAGCAAGTATTCAACACCCGGGATCAACCAAATTCGTCCTTGTCGTTTTTCTTGATTTTGTGACATGAGCGATCGCCTCTATTGACGGTTCTACATTTGAGACTTTAAAGTATAAGTAAAATCACTGAAAAAAATATGAAAACTTCTCACACAGCTTCTAAAACTTCCGTACAAGTACGCGATTGGCCGATCGAACACTTACCGGGATTGAGCAACGCAAACCAGTCTCAACTAGAAGAGTGCGGCATCACCACCATCGGACAACTAATTCGGATGACGAAAACACCCGCTGCAAAATCGTTGCTAGCACATCAATTACAAATTAACATTCAATCTGTTAACAAATGGGTAGCAATGGCCGAGTTAGCTCGAATTCCCAGCGTAGGGTGTCAGTATTGCGGGCTATTACTCCACGCAGGCGTTGCTTCAGCGACTCAATTAGCTCAAATGCCCGTAGAGAGACTGCACCAACAAATCCTGAGACTCCACGTAGCCACAATGCAGCGCAATGATTTGACTCCTTCAGTCGATCGCGTGCAAAAATGGATCTTACAAGCTAGATTAGTCATTAGTCCTTAGTCCTTGGTCATTGGTCATTAGTCCTTAGTCATCTTGCCCGCTCGCGAAGTCGAAGGGTGGTCATTCGTCATTAGTCCTTGGTCATTAGTACAGTAACTACTAAGACGTTTAAAATCTTCTTAATTCCTAAAACCATTACTTTTTTCCTTTTTCCTTTTTCCTTTTTCTTTCTTCTGTCAACTGCCAACTGTCAACTGTCAACTGTCAACTGTCAACTGTCAACTGTCAACTGTCAACTGTCAACTGTCAACTGTCAACTGTCAACTGTCAACTGTCAACTGCCAACTGTCAACTGTCAACTGTCAACTGCCAACTGTCAACTGTCAACTGTCAACTGCCAACTGTCCCTATGTCAATTCAAGTTTACGGAATTCCCAACTGCGGCACCTGCAAAAAAGCCTTTCAATGGCTAAAAGATAGTGGTGTTACCTACGAGTTTATTAACACAAAAGAACAGCCACCCACTCGCGAAACAATTCAAAACTGGGTAGCTGCGTTAGGTTTTCTACCAATGCGAAACACTTCCGGCCAATCTTACCGCGCCTTGGGCGACGACAGGAAAGACTGGACGAGTGCAGAGTGGGTGGAGGCTTTTGCTAAAGATGCGATGCTGCTGAAACGTCCTCTTTTTGTTAAAGATGGAACCGCTGTTTTAGTAGGTTTCAAAGCAGAAGTAATTAACGAAAAATTGGGGCTTTAAATTAGCAGATATCAGCGTTTTAGTCGCCGCATATACTTCATTTCGCCCACGTCATTCGTGAAACCCCAACGCTCGTAAAATGGTATCATTTTCGGCAAACAGTTAAGACTAATATTCTCCACTGCTTGGAGTTTGGGATGATTTAAGACTGCATCCATCAACACCTTACCCAGTCCAGTATTTCTGTATGTTGGGTGGACAATCACATCGAAAACCATCGCCCTGTAGACAAAATCAGTCATGACGCGGGTAAAGCCAATTAGCCGTAGCTTGCGGGGCGGGACGCCATCGCCCTCATCGACCAAACCAATGATAACATCAGTAGCGGCCAGCATTTTCACCACATCCTCCCGCCTCCGCTTGTCGCACCAAAACTCGTTTTTGTACAAATCCATCAAGTCAGATACCTGATTTTCCGTCAAAGTTTCGACGATGCGGTACTTATCCATGTTGTCGGTCATACTCGATTTTACCGTAATCTAGTTTAATTGCGCGATCGGCTAGAGTGAAATAGCCGCTGGCAGCAATCACGAGATTGTAAGCTTCTATACTCAACTTACTAGCTAGCAAGTTCCAAAAACCAGTTTCATAGAGTGGCTGGTTGTATAGTGGCTCATCCCTAACCCAAGCGTCACGGAGAAACATGATTAGTTTTGTACCCGACAAACCCTTAGCTTCCGGGACGAGATTGTAAATTGTATTGGTTACTAAATCGATTGGATAGCTGCCTTTCTCTTCATCGGTGAGGAAATACGGTACTTCTTCGGGATTGGGGTAATCTTCAAACCTGAATCGCTGCCGCCGCAGATATTGAATATTGTTACCAAAGTTGAATGAACTGACCTCTAGTTTCAGTTCTGTTGTACACAAACCATAGACATTTTGCTGAGACTTGAGAAAGCGCATTCCACCCATTTCAGCCGGAATATTCGGCAATCCAGGTAAATTAATTGACCAAAGCCGACCCCCAATGCGATCGCTTAGCTCAAAGAGCTTGACATCTAGCTGTTCCCTCCCGCTCAGCTCCAACAGCCTCTTAAGTACAGGACTTTCATTGGGATTAGCCTTCATCAGGCGATAAGCAGTATAAGCACTCTTGGCACCCCCACCGATAATGGCGATGTCGATTAATGGGAATAGTTGAGGCTGAGGGTTTGTCATTTTTATCTTAACCTAAAGATACTTGACATCTATGCTAATGCTAATATAAAACGAGTTGGGGTACAACTTCATGGAGCATCTCATGGTTGCAAAAAGCATTTTTTATTGAAGCGAGTACACTTCAAATGATCATAGAGTCCGAGCCTCTCGACTCAATCCCCCAATCCCCCAATCCGCCAATCTTTACCCGCTCGCGAAGCCGTTATAGCCAATTCCCCAATCCCCCAATCCCCCAAATCTAAAATCTAAAATCTAAAAGATGGATTGACTACGATAGGATTATTGAAATGATCCCCAACTTCATCGTCCATAAAACACGCAAAAGTTTATAAATTATCAAGGTTTTACGCGGCAACAGTTTTTTTTTGTTACGTTGGTTACTGGGATCAAAGGGTTGCAAAAAAATAAACTTATTTAAAATTCAGGACTTACGCACTTACTATGATTTTCTGTCGTTGTGAGTATAGCGAAGCTTTTCTCTTAGCCTTGCTACACATGAGAATTCGTAATTTGTAACATGGACAGAGAGCTTTTCAAACATTGCACAAATTGACAACAAAACAGGAATAATATGTCTTTAACATCTTTGAACCGTTCATTCTCTAAGGTTTCAGGAAAAGTCCCTCTCCGCATCGTTCTCGTCGTACCCTTTGTACTCCAAATATTTGGGACAGTAGGGTTAGTAGGGTGGCTATCATTTCGGAATGGGCAACAAGCTGTTAATGATGTTGCTTCACAGTTGCGGTCAGAAATTAGTTCTCGCATTCAAGAGCGTTTATAGCGCTATATGGCAACTCCTCATTTACTCAACGACCTCAATGCCAAAGCAATTTATTTAGGTAACTTGAACTTGCAGAAACCGACTAGCCGCGAACGCTATTTTTGGAATATTATTCAATCATTTGATTCAGTTACTCATACTTATATTGGTACTACAAACGGAGAACTTTTTGGCTCAAAAAGAGTTGCAGATGGCTCAATACAGATCGGTCTGGCTGACGAATCAACTAACCATAGTCTCAATTACTATTCTGCTAACAGTCAGGGCGATCGCATTGGCGAATTCAAAACATCTACTCCTAATTTTGATGCGCGAGTTCGACCTTGGTACAAAGCTGCTATAGGCGCTGGTAAACCTGCTTGGAGTAAAATTTATACTGATTTTGTCAGCAAATCTCTTTTGATTACAGGGGTTCAATCTGTCTCCGACAAATCGGAAAAAATGGTGGGAGTTCTTGCTGTCAACATTACCCTCACTGAAGTCAATAAATTTCTCCATAGTTTGAAAATTGGCAAGTCGGGGCAAACTTTTATTATAGAGCGGACAGGAGAACTTGTTAGTACATCTACTCTCGATCCCGTTTTACTTGTCAAAGGAAAAGATACAGAACGTATCAATGCTGCATCAAGCCAAAATTCCTTAATCCGAGCAGCCGAAAATCAGTTACACAAAAAGTTTGGCAATCTTACTGAAATTAACAGCGTTCAGCAATTAGACTTTGACATAGACGGTAAGCGGCAATTCATTCAAGTACAGCCATTTCAAGACATTCGCGGTTTGGACTGGTTAATTGTAGTGGTAGTTCCAGAAGCCGATTTCATGGAGCAAATCAACGCCAACACCCACACAACTATACTGCTGTGCATAGCAGCCTTAATATTAGCAACGGGTGCCGGGATTCTCACTGCAAAATCAGTGATTCAGCCACTTTTACGTTTAAATATAGCAGCCAAAGAAATCGCTCAAGGCAAATTGGAACAGACAGTTGAAATAGAACGATCAGATGAACTAGGAGAGCTAGCTACATCATTTAATAGCATGGCAAAGCAACTACAAGAATCCTTTGCTGCCTTAGAATCAAAAAATGCTGATTTGCAACGGCTCGATAAACTCAAAGACGAATTTTTAGCTAATACTTCTCACGAACTTCGCACTCCCCTAAATGGCATGATCGGAATTGCCGAATCGATGATTGATGGCGCTACTGGCGCAACCACAGAAATTCAGCGCAAAAATTTGTTAATGATTGCTTTAAGCGGACACAGACTATCCAATTTAGTGAATGATATTCTCGATTTTTCAAAGCTACGGCATAAAAATATCGAGCTACAATTAAAGCCTGTAGGAATGCGAGAAATAGCAGACATAGTTATGATGTTTAGCAAATCTCTAGTATGTCGCAAAAGTTTGCAGTTAATTAATAACATTTCTCCCGACTTACCCCCTGCTAATGCCGATGAAAATCGCCTTCAGCAAATTTTGCACAACCTAGTCAGTAATGCAATTAAATTCACTACTGAAGGTCATGTTGAAATATCGGCAAAATTAGTAACCAACCAAGATTATCCACAAAAAAAAGAATTTACTATTATTAACTCATATTTAGCTATTACTATTTGCGACACAGGTATTGGTATTTCTGAAGATAAATTTGACCGGATTTTTGAATCTTTTGAGCAAGGCGATGGTTCCACAGCGCGGGAATACGGCGGTACAGGTTTAGGTTTAGCCGTGACTAAAAAGCTAGTCGAACTACACGGTGGCAAAATCAAGGTAGAATCAACAATAGGTGTGGGTTCAAAGTTCACCTTTACTATCCCTGTTTCCGAAGGCGAAGTTGAGCAAAGGCGAGATGTGTCTCCCGTTACGAGTTTCCAGTTAGCTGCTGATGGACTATTCGATAAAATTATTCAATATTCAACAGTAAATTTTCCAGAGCAATCAGCTAAAATAAAAATTATGATTGTGGATGATGAACCAGTTAATCTTCAGGTACTTGTCAATCATCTTTTTCGAGAAGATTATGCGATTTTCCAAGCAAATAACGGGTGAGAAGCCTTAGAAATAATTGAGAAAAAATTCATTCCTGACCTGATATTGCTAGATGTAATGATGCCCAAAATGACTGGTTATGAAGTCACAAAAAAAAATCGCGAACAGTACAGTGTAACTGAAATTCCCATCGTGCTATTAACTGCTAAAAATCAAGTCAGAGACTTAGTGGAAGGATTGAATGTCGGTGCTAACGATTATCTTAGTAAACCCGTTGCTAAAGATGAATTGTTAGCCAGAATCAAAACTCATATTAACCTGTCCCGTCTCCGCGCAGAAAACATCCGCATCAGCGCCGAATTAGATATTACGCGCCGACTCCAACAGATGAACTTACCCCAAGAGTCAGAACTACAAGCGGTTGAAGGTTTAGAAATTGCAGGATTTATGGAACCAGCAGACGAAGTAGGCGGGGACTATTACGATGTACTAAACTGTAATGGAAAAGTTAAAATTGGCATCGGCGATGTAACTGGACACGGTTGAGAAAGCGGGGTATTGATGCTGATGGCGCAAACCGCCGTGCGGACTTTAATGACAAATAATGAAACCGATAATGTTAAAATTTTAAATACAATAAACCGCACAATGTATGACAGCTTGGAGCGGATAAAATGCAATAAAAATATGAGTCTTTGTTTGCTAGACTACAGCGAGCGCACCCTGACTTTGAGCGGTCAACACCAAGAAACAATTGTGGTAAGAAAGGATGGCGAAGTAGAGTTGATTGATACGATGAATTTAGGATTTCTGATTGGACTGGAAGACGATATTGCAGATTTTTTAGCCTCAACTAGCGTTGAGTTGAATTTAGGTGATGTTGTTGTACTATACACTGACGGGATTACTGAAGCCTTTGATATCAATAAAGTACAATACGGTTGAGAGCGGCTTGTAGAAATAGTTAAACAAAACCGCCAGCATTCAAGTGTTGAAATTAAGGAAGCTGCGATCGCGGACGTGAAGCGCCACATCGGGAAGCAAAAAGTGTATGATGACATAACTTTAGTGGTGCTCAAACAAATGTATTAAAATTAGTCCCAAAATCAGTATGACCGCCCAGCCCAAAATTATAGTCCTCGATGACGATCCCACAGGTTCCCAAACAGTCCACAGTTGCCTGCTATGATATTCAGGAGGCAGTCTGTTAAGTTAATGTGTGTGGGAGCATCTCAGTTTGGTAAAAAGCATTCTTTTACAGTGCGATCGCATTGTAAATGCCAAACAGAGATGCAACCATGTGTATTTTTAGCTAAACCTAAAGAGTACCTTTTTTTCTGTATTTTAGATTCAGATTCCACTCACGGGTTTTCTGAGTGCGCTCCGTCCCCATTGATAAAGCTGTCCGAAGTATTGTAAATCGAAAATCCCAAATCTAAAATCTAAAATCTAAAATCTGATGATTTCCCCCAATATCCCAAATCTCTTGACAACTATCTTACCTGCTGCATTGTTGTTGCTACAATTACCCGCCTCCGCTCTTTTAATGTCGCGGTTAATTAAAGGCCCATCCCGCATCCCGCCCCTAGAACCGGATTCGCCGACACTGGATATGCTGGGTGCTTGTACGGCGGTGGTGCCGACATTGAACGAAGCAGAGAGAATTGCACCTTGTTTAGAAGGATTGAGCCACCAAAGTTACGAGCTCCGAGAAGTAATTGTAGTTGACAGCTATTCGGTAGATGGAACCGGAGATTTAGTTAAAGCGGAGGCCGAAAAAGACCCCCGGTTTCGCTTGATTAACGACGATCCGCTACCGGCGGGTTGGGTGGGGCGTCCGTGGGCGCTGAATTGGGGTTTTTTAGCAAGTTCCGAGAAATGCGAGTGGATTTTGGGGATAGATGCGGATACTCAGCCTCATCCGGGCTTGATCGCGAGTTTGCTCAAAACTGCTGTTGCTGGAAATTACGATCTGATTTCGCTATCGCCGCAGTTTATCCTTAAGTATCCGGGGGAGTTGTGGCTGCAACCTGCGCTGTTAATGACTTTGGTGTATCGGTTCGGCCCGACGGGAACGGGCGGAGATGTGCCGGAACGAGTGATGGCGAACGGTCAGTGTTTCTTGTGTAAGCGCGAGGTTTTGGTGGCTTTAGGGGGCTATGAAGTCGCAAAAGGTTCTTTTTGCGATGATGTGACTCTGGCTCGCTATGCTGCTGCTAAGGGCTTTAAGGTGGGTTTTTTGGATGGGGCTAAGGTGTTGAAGGTGCGGATGTATGAGGGGGCGATCGAGACTTGGAACGAGTGGGGACGATCGCTCGATTTGAAAGATGCTGCTACTGGCGGTCAAATTTGGGGCGATTTGTGGCTGTTATTCGCGGTTCAAGGTTTGCCGGTGCCGATCGTCCTGTGGTATTTGTTATCGGGTTCTGTCCCTGCGGTTGGTGTGTTTCCGCAGTTTTGGCTGTGGGGATTGAACGTGTTTTTGATTGCAGTGCGATCGGCTTTGTGTTTTGCGATCGCTCCAAGTTACGATCGTACTCAGGCATCGGGTAAATGGCTGTTTTGGCTGTCACCTTTAGCCGATCCGCTGGCGTTTTTGCGAATTCTGATTTCTGCGTTTAATCAGCCGACTCAGTGGCGCGGCCGCCAATATAGTTAGTGACAAACCCGAAACAACTCGGCGGTTGGAAACCGCGTCTATACAAACGATGTCCGCCTCCGCGGACTAAAGAGTAAAGATTCGTAGGGTGTGTCGCCATCGATTTAACTCAAAAAAATACGAAAAATCTAGGTAGCGACGCACCAGCACGCGCAATAATATTTGAGGAAACAAACTCAACGAAGAGTATTGTAGCCAGAATTTTTGAAATTGGTATTACTTGCGCTACGATCCAGATCCACACACCTCACTTAATTGAGAAAAGCTAGTATGAATCACGGTAAATTTTCTGGGACAAAAGCTCATAAATGTATACTTCCTAAAACAATTTCAACGGAACCAATTATTCTCGAAAATATCACAGAATTGAGTTGTCAAAAACTCGACTTAATAGAACGCAATCACCCCGCATACGAAATAGTCATCTCTGAAGTTTTAAAAGATGCCTTTGATTCCGAATCATCAAATCGCATTAAAAAAGGAGAAGTCCATGACTGGCTCAACTCCCTTCTCGATTGAAACTTCAGACAATTTCAAGCGTTTGAGACTAATGTACTTAGTTAACGCAGGGAGCATCTCTTTTTTGCAAAAAGGATGTTTCTTTACAGTGCTGTCCCCGCTCGCGTGCTATATACAGCGAGCGGAGACAGCACTGTATACAGCAAAACAGAGATGCACCCGTTAACGCAACTACTTGCATTATTAAACTCGTTTGGATTTACAGTCACGAACAGTTTTCTAAACGTCCTGCTGATGCAGATTTAAAGAGTGTTATCAGAGACATATTAGATTTTTGAATTCACAAAAATCACAAGACTTCGGAGACTTTTATTGCTGAGCCAGAGATAGCTAGAAACCCGGTTTCTACGAGTTTTACATTTGTTGACGATAAATCTACAAAGAAACCGGGTTTCTGAGGTGACGAATCCCCCACAGATCGCGATTGGCGATCGGGCTAAGTTCTCCCCTTTTTATGCCTTCAGCAAAGCTTTAGAGGCTGATTGGCCTGCGATGCGGAGTTGCCGCCTCAATTGCAGGTTTAGTAACACCCACACAGTCCACTGTCCGAGGATTGAGAGCAAAATGTCAGATACGCTCTCCGGGCCCGATCTTCCAAAGATGGGAAATACTAAAGACAGCCACATTAAAGGAGCTTTATCTGCGGTAAGTCCTAGCATAGATAAAATGATTGGTGGCAAAAAGAGCAAACCTCCAATTGTACAAACTGCCCAAACTTGCTGGTTTCGGCTTTTTGTAAACATCAATAGCTGGGTAACTGCGGCGTAAATCAGAATGAAATTTACAAACAAAATCATGCAGACAAAAGCCTTAGATGTCAACAATATCCAAGGTATTAAAATCAGTGTTGAAGTCAGGAGATTGATAGCCATCGCAACTGGTGCCGGACTCTTTTCGCTCCAAATCAAATCTAGAATCGGGTATCTGCGCCACAACTTCTGACTGCTGGGAACTATTTGTCGGCGATACCTCGCCCAATCATACAACGCTTGTCTTTCAGGCGTTAAAGCCGCAATTAAAGCTAAAAATACCATCAAATTGGGAATCCATAAAAAGGCGATACCGTCCAGCGAGTATGGACTTGATTGAAGCGCAAATCCTAAAATAATTGACTGATAGCAAATTACCAGCAAATAACTTTGCTTCTTGCTCAAAACAGTGGAAGTAGGGTTGGGAAAGCGGCGTTGCCATCCCTGCCACATCCAGTAGGCTGCGACTGCACAAACCAAGAAAGATAAGCCTGTACAAGACACAATATTTTTGCCGATCGCCAAATGAAACCATTCCATGCGAGCGAAATCTCTAACTAACCAATCAACGCTAGAATAGGGTGAGTCAACTACTTGACTAATTACTTGTTTCAGGACAGCAGCCGGAGACATAAATACGAGCAAATCAGCAGCATTGCCGACTGCTGGCACATTAAAAGCTGTGGCGATAAAACCCAAAACCGCAGCGCTAGCTAACCAAGGTTGAAACCCTCCCAACCAACTGGTTGTTAAGCCAAATAGCATCGCGCCGCTGTAAAATAAAGCACAGCTAACTACCATTGCTATGTCGAAACATAAAATATGGTGCAGAGGTATTTGAGCGGCTAGTCCGCTGTAAATGTGCAGCGGTAAAGCTAGAATAGCTGCGAGATAAATTAAAATTGGGACGCCGAGAATTTTGCCGAGAAAAATTGTGGTAGCAGATTGGGGACTGAGGCGAATAAAGTTGAGCGTGCCCCGGCGTTCCTCTTTGTCTAAGTCGCCCACAAGCAGATAGGTTCCTGCTACTAAAAGTGCGATCGCACTAAATATGCTCAGGAAAACAAATATTTCTAGCCACCAAGACGGCCAGTGAATCATAAAATTTCCTGCCGCATCTTGGATACACTTGATTCCATTACCTCTGGTCTTACCATTAAATCCAGTGCAGAATCTGTGATAAATGGGGGAACTGGGCTTATAGCCAAGAGGGACAACGGGTATCTGGGCACTCAAAGATAAAAACAGTACCAGTTGACTGCTAAGGGAAATGGCGCTGGCGATCGCGATATTGCCCATTTTCAGGCGGCCTTTGAGTTCTCGAAATAACTGGGAGTTCCAGTTACCGATTGTATCTAGTATGTTTGTGTTCATAGGTAATCGTTTTGAGTCGTGAGTGAAAAATTAGAAACGGGGAGATTTATTTAATAGTCTTGGACGCATTTAGACCAAAGAAACCGGGTTTTTTGCTGAATCTCGTGGCTCCGATGAAAGATTTTGGAAAAAACCCGGTTTCTGACCACCCGTGCGTCCAAGACTATTTAAGATGCTTGTTTGTGTCCCATCTTGAGGAAGATGGTTTCTAGGTCTTCTTGAGTGCAGTGGAATTCTGTAATCGGAATGTTAGCATTGACGAGCGATCGCAATAAATTCGCTGCATCTTCCCGGCTTCCTGAAAAATGAACGCACACCTGCTGAGTTTCGGGCAAAATTTCCCAACTTTCTACCCAAGGAAAGTTCTTGAGTTCAGATGTCAGGGCTTCTAGATTACCCAAAGTTGACAGGAAAATCTGTTGTTTTCCGAGGCGTTTGTAAAGTTCTTGCAAAGGGGCGCTTTCCACAAGATAGCCCAATTCCATAATGCCTACCCAGGTGCAAAGTTCAGCTAAATCGCTGAGAACGTGGGATGATATGACTACGGTCATGCCGGCTTGTTGCAAGGCTTTGATGATTTCGCGGAATTGCGATCGCGCGATCGGATCTAAACCGGAAACTGGTTCGTCTAAT
Organism: Microcoleus sp. bin38.metabat.b11b12b14.051; assembly: GCF_013299165.1. NCBI lineage: Bacteria > Bacillati > Cyanobacteriota > Cyanophyceae > Oscillatoriales > Microcoleaceae > Microcoleus > Microcoleus sp. bin38.metabat.b11b12b14.051. Next base: position 77,240 of record NZ_JAAFKD010000009.1, on the reverse strand, counting down.
AGCAGCAACAGCGGTTCGTGAATAATAGTGCGTCCCAAACTCAGACGCTGTTTCATCCCCCGCGACAGAGTGGAAATTAAGCTGTTGCGCTTGTTTGTTAATTGCACGAGTTCTAAAACTGCATGAATGCGTTCTCGGCGGCGGGGTTGCCGCAAGTTGTAGAGTCTGGCAAAGTAATCTAAATAATCCCACACAGTCAAGTCATCGTACAGGGGAAAGTCGTCGGGAAGATAGCCGATGTGCTGTTTGAGAGTGGGATTAGATCGATCGCGCAACAAGGGACAGCCATTGATATAAATCTCCCCTGTAGTCGGTTCTTCAGCGGATGCTAACATTCGCAGCAACGTAGTTTTGCCGGCACCGTTGGGGCCGATGAGCCCGCAGATTTCGCCTGCGCCGACTTGCAAATCGATGTCATTGACTGCAATATGGCGATCGAATTGTTTGGTAAGTCCGCGAGTGTCTATTGCTAATTCTTTTGCCATAATTAAAAGGCGAGTAAAATTGGCTATGGTGTATCTCTAGCTTGGAAGTTGATACTTGCAGCTAGCTTAGCTTTTTAATACAGCAGTTGTCATCGGTATTTCGGAAAATGAAGTGTTAAATCTTAAAAAGATTGGGTGCATCTCACTTTTGAAGAGGGCGAAGCATGACCGCATATAAGTTATTAGTTACAATCCCATATTGACTGCGGTCATGCTTCGCCCCTACAAACATATTTGCCAAGGTGAGATGCACCCCAAGAATTGCGATTTCTGTTGTTAAATAAGGTTGTTTGGCAATGTGATTGACTTAAGATCTTTTGACGATTTTCCGAACTCTTTTCGTTCAACCATATTGCGGTAAAAGCGTGTAATTAGATGAGTGCAAAAAAACATAAGTTGTCATTGAGAGCGAAACGAAGTGAAGCGAAGCACTTCGCTTGTGGCTGCGATTACTTTACCTTTTGTTACATACTTTGGTTTATTTGCACCTACCTACTTATCGGCGAATAATTTATCAAAATATCGACTGTATCAATACAAAACCCGCCCTCTTAAGTCAACCATCTTGGGTTATTTGGTAATTCCTCAACTAGACAAGTGCCATAACAGTTAAGGCTACTAAGCAGCTAAACTGAATCCCTAAACTCAATACCCTAAACATGGGATTGAGATTGGCGATATGAATCATTGAATGCAGCAGCCGAAATACGATGTAGGTGACAATCAGCGCATCTACGGCTGTTCCAGAGACACCTCTAACTGTTAGCAAAAAAACAACTCCCAAATACAAAGGCAGGTTTTCTATTAAGTTGGATTGTACTCGATATAGTCGCCAGAATAAGTTTTCATCGTTTTGTGGTGTGCCGAAATCTTTGGGAGATCCGCCTTTAGATAGATGCCGAAGCCTGAATGCGATCAGCGAGACGACAATTGCGATCGTCCACAGGATGAAAATTACTAAACCCCAGAGAGGAAAAGTCATATTTGTCGGTTGAATTTGCACGATCTTTCTACCTGGCGAAACTGCTGCTAACACTTTAGAAAATTTACCAGCCAGGAATCTAGGAGAAAATTGCGGAATTTTAGTAAATTATTGCCTTCGCCTTGCACTTATTTCAGCAACGGCAGGATCTCGTCACACCAAGCTAGCCAGCCTGTTTCGTAGTGAATTCCGCGCAGTAACGTCATGTACTGAAATTTGAGGCTGTTTGACAATTTTTGGGGATTTGTGCATTCCTGGCCTTTAATTTGTTGATAAATCATTAATCGCTGCTGATGTTGCTGACGGTGGGCTTCGAGTTTTGCCACCATTATCTGAGGAGACACTAGATAGCCAGCATAGAGTTTGACGAGTAACTCATCCTTGATTGGTGCCATTTCCTCGGACTCAGCAATCCATTGACACAACTGCTGTTTACCCAATCCTGTCAGGGTATAGATACGTTTGTCGGGTCGATTTTCCTGCTGTACGGATTCGGCTTGTAGCCACTCCTTTTCTTCGAGGCGGTTCAATTCTCGGTAAATCTGCTGGAAGCTGGCGTTCCAAAAAAAACCAACTGACCCTTCCACAGAGGCATTGAAGCGCTTGGCTAGGTCGTAGCCACTGCTGGGGGCGCTGAGTAAGACTGACAGAATGGCATAGCTAAGAGACATAGGCTAGGGGTTGACATACTCACTAAGTTGAATATACACTAGGCTTACATACTAAATTTTATGAATAGTCGTAATATTGAATATGTAACTTCCAGGTAGCAAGATTGTCAAGGAGTCTGAAGATGGCAAATACAAACAGATATTCCATGTACGAGATCGATTTGCCCGATCGCCCGGAGGCCGTCGTGTTTGTCAACGGGATATTGACACGCGATCGCGCGGGGTTTTTCTGGATGTGGAAAAATCTGGTGTGGATCAGTAGTTCGACGGCGAAAGCTGAAGGCTGTGTGCAAATGAAAGCAGGAATTTGTGGGCCGAAGGAAGTAATTATGGTGAGTTACTGGCGTTCAGAAGCTGACCTAAAACAGTTTTTCCGAGGTGAAGCCCATCGGCGGATGATGCAGTTTGTGTTGAAAAATCCCGATAGCCTCTGTTTATATAATGAGACATACAAACCGTGGCAAAGTGGGAAATACAGCCATGAACCGCAAGGAATGGCAACGCTTTATCCGAGTTTTGCCAAATAAAAGAATTATCAGATTAACGAAGCTTGCCGAAGGTTTCAATCTTGCAGGAGTTGTTTCGGCGTCACCCCAACAATCCGCTTAAAATAGCGGGTTAAATGACTTTGATCGTAAAATCCTGCGGTGGCCGCAACTTCTGTGATACTGAGTTCGGTGTGCAGTAAAAGATACTTAGCTTTTTCAATCCGACGCTGCAAGATGTACTGATGAGGTGTGATGCCGAGACTATTTTTAAACAAACGTAAAAAGTGATACGGACTGATTTGGGCGATCGCAGCAAGCTCAATTAACTTTACTTCTCGATGAAGGTGTTCTGCGATATATTCCGTCACCTGTTGCAGCTTTGCTTTGGATAATCCACCCGCATAGCTTCTGGGCTGCGGTGGCGCGGTGCAATATTTTCGTAACAGGTGAAGGGCTAAAGTGGTTTTGAGACTGTCAACCAGCAAATAACCGCCAATTTTGGCTGATTCTAATTCGTCTCTCAAGGCAGCGATAATACCTTGGATCAGAGGATCTTGCTCAGTCATAAAATGAGGGATGAGTTCAATGCGATCGGGATCGACCAAATCTTGACCGACTTGTTTGAGCAGTGCTGGATCGATCGCCAGAATCGTAAACTGAGATAAAATATTCCAGCTACAGCGCTGGGAAACATTAGCAGGAATAATCCCAATGTCTCCCTCATTCCGCGCTTCTGTTTTCCTCTTACCATCCAACCAGCGATCGCCCGATCGCGATCCTGAGACGTAAAAACGCGGACAATGAGCAATAACGTGCCAAGTAGCTTGATGTTCGGGAGTCTCAAACTCTGGCTGTTGGTGCAGTTCAAAGTGGATATTTCCCCATCCCGAACTTTTGAGCAAAGCACGGTGAGGTAGCAGAAAATCTGATGTCGGTTCTCGGCTAAAATCAATTAGATTGACCTGCTGTTGCTCTGGTGTTCTCATCTTTAGCTAAACAGATTGAAGATACTTCTATTCTAGACAAGATTGCATAAGTCGCTTTTCTATCCTAAAATTATCTGCGTTTATCTGTGTTTATCTGCCCGACATCTGCGGTTGATGTATCGATCGAAGACTTAAAAGATGATTTTGCACGGGAAGGGTGCACCAAGTGCGATCGAGCAAATGTTCGATCGCGCTTGGGAGATTTTCCGGGTGCATCTCACTTTTGAAGAGGGCGAAGCATGACCGCATATAAGTTATTAGTTATAATCCCATATTGACTGCGGTCATGCTTCGCCCCTACAAACATATTTGCCTTCATTGAGATGCACCCGATTTTCGCATATAGCAATCCTAAATCATTATCCAGTCCGTTCATCAGTGTAATTCTTGTAGGGGCAACCCCCCGTGGTTGCCCTCTGTAGCTTACGCTGGGGGTAGGCCCGCACCATCCACTACCCCTACAGATATGTACAAATCATTTAGGATTGCTATATTGTTGCGATCGTCTAAAACTCAGAACAGACTCTTATCCGATTCCTCCAAGCTGTTTCAAAGCCGTGACTACAGCCTCCGCACGATTTTGTACTCCCAGCTTTGAGTATATATGTTCCAAATACTTTCTGACTGTACCAACGCTCAGGCTCAATGTTGCCGCAATTTCTGGATTAGTCTTACCTTGCGTCACCTCAAATAAAACTTCTGTTTCCCGCTTGGTCAACCCTAGAAATTCCAAAGATACGGATGATAGAGTCAAAAATTGCTGTTCTTCCAGCAATAATAGATATTTTTCCAGCGGTTGCTCAGTCACAAAGCGCACGATTAATTGTTTTCCTTCTTGTTCTAATTTAAGCGGTAAATGAGGTACAGGAATATCATCACTTGGTATTAACAGCGACAACTGGTATTTAACCCATCGCTGCAAATTATCTGGCAAGTTTTTGGTCGAACATTGTGAGTCTTGAAAATACTGTTTGAGCCACTGCCAAGCTCGTTGGCTCATAAACTGGACTTGCCCATCTCCGTTGAGCGAAATAATTCCCAATGTCTCTAAAGTATTGCGCTGTTGTACCCACTCTTGTTCTATCTGGGTAAACTGATTCATGTTTTGCTGGGCTTGTACTAAATGAGGGTGCAGTAAATTGAATAAAAAGCGATCGCGCTCAGTGAAAATCCGGTCTCCAAAAAGTGTGATCGCAATAATATCATCTTGTCCAGAGTAGAGCTTGCTAGCAGATTTAGCAGCCAAAGCCAGAGGTAGTGCAACTGCGATCAGATCCTTGATTCCTCTAGGCTGCATCAGCTTTCCATACAACCCTTCCAAACGATGCAGTTGCTGCTCGTTTAAGAAGTCTGAAACCTTATGTGCTCGATGGTCGCGAGTTCTGAGATAATTACCGACTAGAGGGTTTTCGTAAAAATGTTGGTGGGCTATTTGCTCAAAATTCTCTGTATCAAGGCGATCGAACCCAGGGGCGGGTTTGTAGTCGAGGGTGGTAGTCTTGTGGTTCTCAAAGGAGAGTGTGGTATGGGTGTAATCTACTGCGGAAATCACTTTTGAGACGATCGCCAGCAGATGAGATGAGAAATCCTCAACGCTACAAGTTTTGTAGAGTTCCAGCAGGCATCCAGAAAAATTGTGAAACTCATTCTGAGTTAAGTGTTGCATTTTCCCTGATAAATTAATGACCAATCATTCGGACTCGATCGACTAAGACGAGTTTCGAGGAGAAATAGATGCTTTTGTATCAGTTTCTTAACAATTGACTACGGCAAATGACGGGTTGAATCTGAACTTGAGATATGACAAGCTTTATAACAGTTGACAGTTGACAGTTGATAGTTGGCAGTTGATATCTTGTCTGGTCGATGACCATAAAAAACGGTTTGTAGTGCGGACTTGAGTCCGCAGATTGAGAGCGGACTGAAGTCCGCACTACGAACCAGTCTTACTGCGGTTTGTAGTGCGGACTTGAGTCCGCAGATTGAGAGCGGACTGAAGTCCGCACTACGAACCAGTCTTACTGCGGTTTGTAGTGCGGACTTGAGTCCGCAGATTGAGAGCGGACTGAAGTCCGCACTACGAACCAGTCTTACTGCGGTTTGTAGTGCGGACTTGAGTCCGCAGATTGAGAGCGGACTGAAGTCCGCACTACGAACCAGTCTTACTGCGGTTTGTAGTGCGGACTTGAGTCCGCAGATTGAGAGCGGACTGAAGTCCGCACTACGAACCAGTCTTACTGCGGTTTGTAGTGCGGACTTGAGTCCGCAGATTGAGAGCGGACTGAAGTCCGCACTACGAACCAGTCTTACTGCGGTTAAATCAAACTACGGATGTAATAACAAGTCTCTGTTCAAGTTGGAATAGTTGAAATAGTTAAGATATGACTAAAATGCCGCAAAAGCGCAAGCGCCGAGGCGTGATTCTTTCAGATTGGGGTTTGCAGCGTCTCCAGAATACCCAAGAACAATTAGCTATTACTGAAAATGGTGGTTATGCTTACACATTAGAGCGATTAAGCGATTTGACAGGGCTAAGTGCTCGATCGATCGGACGGCTGCGAAGTGGCAAAGCAGCGGTCGATCGCCAAACCCTAGAAGAGCTATTTCGCGCCTTTAACCTCACTATAACCGAGCAAGACTACATCCAGCCAGAGCCAACAGCGCCAGAACGTCAGCCCGTAAAGTCGATCGCCCAAAATTGGGGAGAAGCCATAGATGTTTCCCGCTTTTACGGGCGTACCGCAGAACTTACCACCCTCACCCAATGGATTCTGCAAGATAATTGTCGGTTGGTGGGTATTTTTGGGATTGGTGGCATCGGCAAAACGACTTTATCTGTCAAACTGGCCCAACAGCTACAAAACCAATTTACCTACGTCATTTGGCGAAGTCTCCGCAATGTCCCGCCTCCGGAAATTTTGATAGCAGAATTAGTCTCATTCCTCTCAGGACAACAGGATACGAAAGCAGAAATTAGCAGCTTGATTCAGTGTCTGCGGAATCATCGCTGTCTGCTGGTGATGGATAATACCGAAAGCCTGTCACAACCTGGGAATCAGAGTGAACAATATCGTCCCGGCTATGAAGCTTACGGAGAAATGCTGCGCGCGGTGGCCGAAACTCCCCATCAAAGCTGTTTGGTGTTAACCAGCCGGGAAAAATGCGCTGGATTCGCTCAATTGGAAGCGGGCGACTTAGCAGTACAGGGATTGTCCTTGGGCGGTTCTCCAGAAACAGCAGCAGCATTGATTAAGGTGACGAAATTAACTGGATCGGAAAGTCAAAAACAGGATTTGTGCGATCGCTATCGATGCAATCCCCTAGCCTTAAAAATTGTTGCCACTACCATTCAAGACTTGTTTGATGGCAATATCGCTCTATTTTTAGAACAAGACATTACCATATTTGGTGACATTTCAGATTTAATTCAACAACAATACAATCGTCTTTCGAGTTTAGAGCATCAAGTCATGTGCTGGTTGGCGATCGATCGCGAATGGGTTTCCTTTGCCCAACTGCGAGCAGATTTGAATGCTGGCGTATCCCCAACACAGTTGATGGAAGCCCTGCAAAATTTGAAATGGCGATCGTTGATTGAAACTAACGCAGGTCACTTTACATTACAACCTGTGGTGATGGAATATGTCACGCAGACGCTGATCGATCGAGTTTGTGAGGAAATTGCAGACAGATCCTGCTCTGCCCCCTTGTCCCCAAATTCCCTGCTGCAAACCTATGCCCTGATGAAAGCACAGGACAAAGACTATATTCGAGACAGCCAAATACGCATCATTTTAACGCCGCTAGTCGCCCGGTTGCTAAACCAGTTAGGCTCAAAAAAAGACCTTGTTTATCAATTGCATCAAATTCTACATCGCCTGCAAACCGAGTGTCCCAATCGAAATGGATATGCGGGCGGTAACACGATCAATCTGTTACGCCACCTGGAAGTTGACCTCAGCAACTGCGACTTTTCCTATCTCAGTATTTGGCAAGCAGATTTTCAGGATGCGAATCTCGATCGAGTAAATTTCGCCCATTCTGACCTATCCAAATCCAGGTTTACCCAACCGTTAGGCGGTATTTTAAGAGTTGCTTTCAGCCCGGACAGTCAACTGCTGGCGATCGGAGATAGCAACAATATAGTATCAGTTTGGCAGGTTGCTGACGGACAATGCAGAGGGATATTTAGAGAGCATTTTGGTTGGATTTGGGCAATTACTTGGAGTCCAGACAGTCAAATCCTAGCCAGTGCAGGTGAAGATCGCAGCATCAGGCTTTGGGATATTGAATCTGGCAATTGTTTGGTAATTTTGGAAGGACATCAAGCTACCATCAGAACCTTGGCATGGCAGCCCAACGGACATCTGCTTGCTGCTGGGGACGATCGCGAAATTCGACTCTGGGATACTCGTACCCAAGAATGTATCAAAATCTTCCAAGGACATAGCAATCGGATTTCGTCTGTTGCTTGGAGTCCCGACGGTCAAATCCTCGGCAATGCCTCCTTGGATCGAACCATTCGACTCTGGGATATCCACAGCGGTGAGTGCCTCAATATCTTATCTGGACATACCAGTGAAATTTGGTCTATTGCTTGGAGTTCCGATGGAGAACTACTCGCCACAGGTAGCGAAGATGGCAGTGTAAAGATTTGGAATGCCGATCGCGGTCAATGTCTCAAAACCTTGCAAAGATATGATTCCCGTGTATTCTCAGTTGCTTGGAGTCCCGATAGCAAAATGCTGGCCACTGCCAGTGGAGGCGATAACATCACAATCTGGGATGCAGAAATCGGTCAATGTTTGCAAACCTTAGAGGCACACACCAATTCGATTTGGGCTGTGACTGTGGCTTGGAGTGCCAACGGGAAAACGATCGCCAGCGGTTCCCACGACCAAACCGTGCGACTGTGGGAAGTATGCGGCGATCGATCGAGTGATTGCCGCAGTTTCAAAACCTTCCAGGGATACAGCAATTCGATGTTTGCAGCCGCCTGGAGTCCCGATGGGCGCACCCTTGCCAGTAGCAGTGCCGACAGTCGGATTCGGTTGTGGAATCCCGATACAGGATTGTGTTTGAAAATGTTGCAGGGGCATCGCAATTGGATTTGGAGTTTAGCTTGGAGTCCCGATGGCAGTATCCTCACCAGTGGTTCGGATGACTGCGATATCAGGCTTTGGAATCCCAGCAACGGCGAATGCTTGACAACTCTGCAAGGTCATGAAGCTTGGGTATGGGCTGTCGCTTGGAGTCCTAACAGTCAAATTCTCGCCAGTGCAGCGGGCGACTTGAAGATTCGGTTGTGGGATATTCAACAGCGGAAATGCCTGCAAATCTTGGAGGGACATAGCAATTGGGTTACGAGTGTAGCCTGGAGTCCCGATGGTAAAACCCTTGCCAGTGGTAGTCACGATCGAACTATTCGACTCTGGGATAGCAGCAGTGGCGAATGCTTAAATATCTTGCACGGAGATAACAACTGGGTGGAATCGGTAGCTTGGAGTCCTGATGGCAAAACTGTTGTCACTGGTTCGCAGAATGGAAGCATCCGACTCTGGGATAGCAAAACTGGTAAGTGTCTGAAAATTTTGCAGGGACACAGCAATAGGGTAAGGGCGGTGGTGTGGAGTCCCGACGGTGAAATGCTGGCTAGTTGTTCGCACGATCGAACTATTCGACTGTGGGATGCGCGCACGGGAGAATGTTTGAACATTTTGGAGGGCCACACAAGTCAAGTTTGGTCAGTTAGTTGGCGTCCTGTTGTCTGGAATGGGACAGAAAATCGCGACTTGGTTCTGGCAAGCAGCAGTGCCGATGAGACGATTAAGCTTTGGGATGTCAACACAGGTGAATGTTTGAGAACTCTCAGAGCCGATCGCCCCTATGAAGGTATGAATATTACCGGAGTTACGGGCATTACACAAGCTCAGGAAGCCACATTGGAGGTCTTGGGGGCGATCGTAAACAGTTGACAGTTGTAGGGGAGAAGCATTCGGGCGATTATTTTTGAAATAAATTCAATTAGATTTGTATCCTAATGCTTTGCCCCGATTATTACGACGCAACCGATCCAATCGGACAAAGTGATTCTGTCCGGTCAAGAGTACCATCTTGTTATTGGCAATTAAAATCCTTGAACCGAGATGAGATTGTTTTGAACCTGGGCCGGTGTTACACTGTCAACAAAACCTAATATATCCCCGGAATTTTTAACCTTAATTAAAGTTCCTTTAGTGACAATTGGCCCAGGATTTAGTGGAGATGCCTGAGTAATATTTTTTACAGCTTGTGACCCATCGAAGTCCAATACAATTGTCACATTTGTTAGGTTTTCCAGGACTACATCATTGGCAGTCAAACCTCCTGCTAATCCAATGCGATCGCCAGCTCCAAAATAAACAATCAAATCCATATTATTGATATCTGTAACTCCTGGCTCTGCTTGCAGGACATACAAGTTGCTGCCGATTTTAGGCCCAGAATTGTCATCATTAAAGCCCACTAAAAAGTCTCGCCCCAAACCTCCAATTAGAGTGTCATACCCATTACCGCTAACTAAGAAATCATTGCCTCTACCGCCCAATAAAATATCGTTTCCCCCAAAGCCATAAATCAAGTCTGCATCTTGTCCTCCGCTGAGATAGTCATTTCCAGCATCTCCACCTAGTAAGTCTTTCCCCCTGCCTCCGAATAAGGAATCGTTACCCAAGCTTCCCCTGAGAATGTCTTCTCCTTCATTGCCATACACCAAATTGTTAGCTGCTGAGCTGTTGACTGTATCGTCGCCTCCAAGCATCCAGACTCCCAAAGGGAAATTATTGGCATCTGCGCTAGATAGAAAAACTTGTTCGGATGTATTGTCGCCAATTAAGCGGCGCGGTTCGGATGGATCTGTTTGTAAAGCCACGATCTCTTCCCCCGATGAAAAGTTGTAATTGAAATCATGAAATCAATCTGTCATGACTGACAGAAAATGTCTAGGACAGTTTGCCACTTAAGCTGGTCACTTAATTTTGCTTGAAAAACAATCGATGACTGAAGACTGCAAGCCTTCCTCTCGAAGGGTTTGAGGTTTTTTGCTCGGCAGTCGCTCCAGCAATTCGGTCACTTATGCTGAAATCGGGAACGGGTTAATTGGCAGTTGTAAGTAGATGAGTGCAAAAAAACATAAGTTGTCATTGCGAGCGAAACGAAGTGAAGCGAAGCAATCGCAGCGGTTGCGATTCCTTTACCTTTTGTTACATACTTTGGTTTATTTGCACCTACCTACTTAGTCATTAAAAATATAGTCAAATCCGTAGAAATTCGACTCTGCGATGTCAACACAGGTGAAGGTTTGAGAACTCTCAGAGTCGATCGCCCCTATGAAGATAAGAATATTACCAGAGTCATGGGTATTATAGAAGGTCAGAAAGCCAGATTGGAGGTGTTGGGGGCGAATCGATTGTAGATTATAGATTTTAGATTGACTCCAGAATCGACAATCTAATCAGATTGTTAGCGCGGCAGTTGAAGACTTATTTATAGTTGCCACTCTGTGTTTTGCAACACCACACGATAACCGTCAATGTCCTCAAATGTCTTGCCGTTCTCATCCCAATACGGATTATAGGACTTGACGGCTTGATAACCGCGAGCTTCCATATTTAAGATAGTTTCTTCCCAACTTGATGTATCGGGAATATAGAAAACCAATAGACAGTCTTGGTTTGGAGCCTTACCGACTGTGTGGCCCCTATGGTGCGTGAACTCCAGATGATAAGCAGAGTTATGATGTCCCAACATAATCCCGTCAAAGCCGTTGTGATTTTCAAAGGAGTCAAGAACTTGCATCCCCAACCCATCACAATAAAAATTGGTAATTTCGACCAAATTATCTGTTGGCCGAGCAACACGCAATTTGTTCATACAGTCTTGCTCCTCTAGACAATGCGATCGCTTGATTTGATGATTGTATTCCTTCTGCGACACAAGGCGCGACCATGCCGCCCGCTGCGCGCTAACTTATAATTATACCGCAGTTGCGATCTAATACATTTTTTAAGTGCTATAGAACCCATTTGAGATCTATTCTGCGTAAATCTCAGAAACCGGGTTTCTATCGGTATTTCTCGTCATCCAACCCAAAAACTCGTAGAAACCCGGTTTCTTGCCCCGGGCGTAAATCTCAGAAACCGGGTTAATCTCGGTATTTCTCGTCACCCAACCCAAAAACTCAAAGATGTCAAATGGGTTCTATAGACCGCAAATATTTTTCAAACATCAAACCTGACTAGACCTCTTCTAAAAATAGGTAGGAACGGGCTCTTCGGCCCGTTCCACAAAAAGAATTATTTATGTGGAACGGGCCGAAGAGCCCGTTCCAAATTTAGATCGAAAGGACTTTTGCAAAATACCTACTATACCTGGGCTTTCTCCGGCTTGAGATTTTCCAGAACAAAATCGATTCATTGATGTTAATTTTTCAATCTCGGAGACACAAATAATCAGAAACCGGATTTGTTTACTAAAATCCTTGGTTGTAGTCCACAGATTAGGTAAAAAACCCGGTTTCTTTTCGCTGATTTGTCCAGGACTTTCCTAGCAAGGGCTAGGAGTCTTAAGGAACGAAGACGATATCAGAATCGGGGCGAAATCCACCCGGCACTTTGGCAAACTGTTGGTTGTTAAACGACAACGCACCACTGCTGTTGTTGTATTGGAATTGACTGACTGAAGACACTCCCATCCCACTGATAGAGATTTGAACTTTATCACCTTCGGAGTAATTAAAGTCTTGGATCAAATCAATGCCTTCGTAGGCTGGGCTGAAGTCGAAAATAAACTTATCTGCGCCTCCACCTCCATACAGTGTGTCATTCCCAGGTTCGCCATAAAGCTGATCGTTGCCATAGTCACCATTGAGGTAGTCATTACCGAAGGAACCAAGCAAGAGGTCGTTGTCATATCCACCGTAAAGGCTGTCGTTACCAGTCCAACCATCTAAGGTGTCGTTGCCGGCCTCACCGTAAAGTCGATCGGCAGAATCGGTACTATTAAATAAACCATTGCTACCGTTGATGTAATCATTACCTGCACCTCCCCAGACGGTATCCGCGCCTTCTTCGCCATAGAGGTAGTCATTATCCTCTTCACCGAAGATGAGGTCATTGCCGGAGTATCCCCACAAGGTATCATTTCCAGACCCTCCATACATCGTATCGTTGCCAGCCCCGCCAGAGGAAGAGTCGTTACCCGCTAAGGCATAGATAGTATCCGCCCCGTTAGTACCATCCAAATACGTATCGTCGAATGATGTACCGATAATTGGCTTTGCCATCGGAATTTCTCCTAAATTTTGAAGTTTGTTGGCTTATTTTCTCTGGTTCTAAAAGTTAAGAACCTATGTGAGAATTGCGAATTAGATTCACAAGCGCTATTTGTGCGATCGAGCAGATATAAGGTGTAGCGATAGATTAAGGTTGTACCCAACATATGTTGTGATTTTGAGTGAAATGGAAATTAGCAAAATAGGAAGTACCACATTTTTGATCATGAGGTTAATTACCTGATTGAGCTAAATCTAACGCTGCACGCTTATATATCTACTTTGTCTTGACTGACAGCCAACGTCCAGGACATTTAGACACTTAAGCTAGCCACTTAAGCGGAAGTCAAAAAAAAACTGAGTAATTAAGGTTTAAATATAGATATTGCAAAGGCTTGAGATTTTTCTAAAATGATGATATTCAGTGATTCAGTCAGTATTTGTAGGGTGCGTCGCTGTGAAAAATCCCTAAATTCTATGAAAAATCTCATAGCGACGCACCAAGCGACAATTTCAATAATCCCTAATTTGTACGGGTGCGTCGCTGTGAAAAATCCCTGAATTCTCTCGAAAATTTCATAGCGACGCACCAAGCGACAATTTCAACAATCCCTAAATATAGGAGATTCCACATTATGAAGTACGGCTGATAGATTAATTATAGGAAACAGCAATGCCGTGTCCATACCTCTGCTTGATATGTATTTCACTTACCTGAAATTGGCTGTATCTATGGGTGTAGCCATCGAATTTAAAAATGCTATAATTCTTATTTTCACAAGAATTATAGCATTTTAAAAGTTTCCCGCCGTGGAAATTTTAGATTAAATTCATATCTTGCACTTCTATCACAAATAAACTTTTTTGCCTGTTCTACAAAGAGTTAATTCTATTGTATGCAGACATTTTTTTCGCCCGTACATGGCTAATCTAAAATGGTGCAAAATACATCAGAGTTACCCACGGATGGAGAGAAACCGGGTTTCTTACAAACATCCTTCTGTGTAGTCCACAGATTAGGTAAAAACCCGGTTTCTTTGTCGCATGGGTTGCCAGACATGACTGATTTAAACGGACTTGAACTCAGATAGAACTCAATTCAGCCTCATGGTAATAGAACAATATCTCGCGATACTAAGAAGTCTGCTGGCTTATTCTCAAGAGTTGCAAACTGAACTTGACCGAACAATAAAGCACCAGTAGTCTTGTTATAGCTGAATTGGTCGAGAGAAGTAGCGCCAAAACTTCGGTGAATTTCAATTTTGTCAACTTCACTCTTCTGGAAGTCTTTGATGGTGTCAATGCCTGTGGGAGCAAAATAGAATCTGAATCCATCTGCGCCTGCACCGCCCCAAAGAATGTTATTGCCGGCAGGATCGATATCGCCACCACCAACTAAGACATCATTACCATTACCGCCATAGAGGATGTCGTCGCCACCACCACCGGAAAGTTGGTCATTATCATCGTTACCGTAGAGGATATCGTTACCTTTCATGCCTTGTAGGTTGTCATTTCCAGCATCACCTAAAAGCGTGTCATATCCATCACCACCAAGAATGATATCTTTGCCACCTCTACCATTGATTAGATCGTCTCCACTCTCACCTTTGATGAAGTTCTTGCCGGCGTTACCCAGAATATAATTATTCAAGTCATTACCGGTGCCATCGATATCAGCAGTATCACTTAAGGTCAGGTTTTCGACGTTTGCACCCAAGGTATAGCTGATAGTGGAAGTGACTACGGTATCAATGCCTTCACCTGGTTTTTCGGTAACTAAATCACCAACATTATCAACAAGGAATTGGTCATTACCTGTACCACCAAACATTTCGTCGGCGCCAGCACCACCATAAAGTTGGTCGTCTCCGGTACCACCATAGATTTGGTCATCTCCATCGCCACCATTTAGGAAGTCGTTACCGCCTGCACCAAATAAGTAATCGCGATCGCCCAAACCATACATCGAGTTGTTGGCATCGTTGCCTACCATAGCATTGTGCGCGTTGTTGCCCGTGCCGTCAATAGCAGCGGTTCCTTTCAAAAACAGGTCTTCGACATTGGCTCCCAAGGTGTAGCTTACAGTGGATTCTACTCGATCGATACCTTCGGCAGTGTTCTCCACAACTACGTCAGCAATATTATCGACAAAGTAGCCGTCATTACCGCTACCACCATACATTTTGTCTGCACCAGAACCACCATCAAGCTCATCGTCTCCATCTTTACCGTAGAGTGTGTCGTTCCCTGCTAACCCTGTGAGGGTATCGTTGTCAGGCGTGCCATTTAGTAAGTCGTTATTAGGAGTACCTGGAATGTTAGCCATCTTAATTTTCTCCAAAAACAATGATCAATTTGTCTGAACTGCATCGGGCGATAGCAAGCGCCACGATCGGTTAATAACTTATCTGCAATTTGTGAATTAGACTGGCAATTTGCAGATGTCAGGTGCGGCGATAGGTGTCGCACTCAAAACTTGGCTGTGAATTTGAGTGAAATGTAAATTAGAACAAGAGGAAATACCGCAATCCTTAAACTGCATACTCTTGATTTCCTGATTTGTTGAAATCTAACGCTGCACGCTGATATATCAACTTTGTCCTGATTGACAGCTAACGTCCAGGACAGTTAGACAGTTAAGCTAGCCACTTAAAAACTGTTGCACAAACAACAGAAGTTATTAGCTTAAAAGTATGTTTTGCAAGGTTTTGAAGTTCGAGCGAGATAATTGCAGTCAATGATTTAGTCAGTTATTCTGTAATTTGCAACCACAAAAAGTACCGAATGGCTACGGTGCATCTCAATGAATGCAAATCTCTGAAAAAAGGGCTAAAATGAAAAGACCCGTAATACTAAACTTGAAAAATGCTTGCTACAATACAAATTTGGGGCGTAGTGAACGTGCGGGTTGTTTTCTCAAATATTGTCGGTGCGTCGCTATAAGATTTTTGAGCTGTTTTGGGTACGATCGATGGCGACACACCCTACAGATACGGGTTTGAATAAATCTGGTTAATGGGTAAAAATAACAACTTAAACACCTCCTATAGTCTTTTTTCCTATAAGCTGAGAGGTAAAACGAGGCAGAGCCTCAAGATATACGTTACCAGGCAGAGCCTGGTAACGAGGAACAATAATCAGGTCAAAAATGACACCATAAGACTAAGAATAGTTAAAAAGGTATAAGCTAATTTAGGATTAAAATTTAGGGCTGATGTACAAGTTTGCGGCGGCTGCGGAGGATGAATTAGTTGTGTTTGGTGCGGCAAAACCGGGATACGGCGATCGCGAAGTTGTTGGCTGGATTGATTTTATGCGGCGACAGAAGATCGATCGAGTTTGTTGCTTGCTTCCGGAGACACAACTTATCGGCTATGGTGACTTGCTGGGAAGCTATCGAACAGTATTCGGGTACGATCGCGTTTGTTGGGCTCCGATCGCAGATTTTGAATTAGCTGATCGCTCGATTTTAGTCGATCGCATCTTACCATTTTTGGCATCTGCAAGTCGATCGGGCGATCGGGTGGTAGTTCACTGTGGCGGTGGGATTGGGCGCACGGGACAGGTTTTGGCTGCTTGGTTGGTTAGCGGGCGGGGATTTTCTAACGAAAAGGCGATCGCGGCTGTCAAAAAAACTGGGAGAAATCCCTATGAAGCTGCGATCGCTGCTGTTTTTAAAGGTCGAAATCCGTGGAAAGTTGCTAAAGAACTTGATACTTTATTAGATGATTGTCGTTGTAGTTGCAGATCGATCGCCCTAAATCCCAAGGACTAAATCCCAAAAACTAATGACGAATGACTAATGACGAATGACTGCTGTTACGACTTCCGCGAAGGGAACCGGCGCATCAAGCTGCAACCAGTGACTGGTTTCTGGTATGACGGTGGTGAGAATTTGGGGGCGGAGTAGGTGGAGGCTGAAAGGCCAGGAGTTGGACGGCGCGAGGATTGCTGAGATTTGAGTGCCCGGAGTTGCTAGATAGCGATCGATCGCACCGACTGCATTGTAAGCAAACATACCTTTGTACATACCGATTAGGCGATCGCGCGGCGTGGCCCCGAGACGTGCGATCGTGGTTTCGCGCGTCGCAGGAGTACCGCCTTCCAACGCTTGGGCGAATTTTTCCTCTGCTGCTGCGCGGTAGTTATCGCCCGCCAAGGCTGCGAGGAAGGGAACCATCTGTTCCTCGTATACGGAGGGCGGCAGGTAGTTAAAGTCACCGGGAGGATCGGCGAGGATGACCTGCGCTACCCGCGTTGGTGCTGCCGCTGCGGTGGCGAGGACGACAAGGGCGCCGAAGCTGTGCCCGACAAGGGCTACTTGCGGGATATTCAGCGCGTCGAGGACGGCGAGGATGTCGGCGGCGCAGCTATCGGGGGTGTAATCGCCGTCTGCGGGCGGATCGGATGCGCCGTGGCCCCGGAGGTCGATCGCCAGAATGCGCTGGTTTTGACCGAGATTGGCGCGCAAAAGTGCGATCGTCTCATCCCAGACTCCGAGGTGATATGCCATACCATGTACCAGGAGGAGGGGAATAGTTGGTGATTCTGCGCTGCTTACCGCGCCCGTGTCGGTGAAATTGAGCCGCCCCGCTGGGCCGGTGACAGTTGCATTGTGCATAAAATATCTGGACTTTAAGGTTGTGTTCTTATACAAGTGTGGCAGTTCGTAGTGCGGACTTCAGTCCGCTTGCAGTTCGTAGTGCGGACTTCAGTCCGCTTGCAGTTCGTAGTGCGGACTTCAGTCCGGTTGCAGTTCGTAGTGCGGACTTCAGTCCGGTTGCAGTTCGTAGTGCGGACTTCAGTCCGCTTGCAGTTCGTAGTGCGGACTTCAGTCCGCTTGCAGTTCGTAGTGCAGACTTCAGTCCGCTTGCAGTTCGTAGTGCGGACTTCAGTCCGCTTGCAGTTCGTAGTGCGGACTTCAGTCCGCTTGCAGTTCGTAGTGCAGACTTCAGTCCGCTTGCAGTTCGTAGTGCAGACTTCAGTCCGTTCTCCGCCGGAGGACTTGCGCGGGAGAGGGCGATCGAATATTTTTGCAAAAACGGTTCGTAGTGCGGACTTCAGTCCGTAACCAGAGAGCGGACTGAAGTCCGCACTACGAACGAACGTGCGCGCGCGCGATCGATCGCACGTGGTACAAAGGGCTGTTTTGGCTTTGTCCTTTGAGCGATCGTCTAGCCTTTTTGCGGATGCAGTCCGCAGCCTGGGAGCGGACTGAAGTCCGCACTACGAACGTGCGCGCGATCGAAGTAAGTGAAGGTTTCACCGTGCCACTTATTTTAGTCAACTATCGCCTCAGTTAAGCAAGTTTTTCTTAAGTCTGTCCTCCCTAAATTTGCACCTCTTAAATCTGCATTTTTTAAGTTAGCATTGCTTAACTCTGTATAACTCAAATCGGCACCTCTCAGATTAGCGCCTGATAAATTAGCTCCTGCTAAATTAGCCCTGACAAGTTGCGCTCCACTCAAGTTGCTGCCACTCAAATTTGCTGCTGGCATCTCGGCTTCTCTTAAGTTTGCTTTGTTTAAATTAGTGCCGCCCAGGTCAGCCAAATTCAATTTGGCATAACTCAAATCAATGTTTTCCAAGCAAACATCACCCAATTGAGCGCATCTCAAGTTAGCATTAATAAAAAATCTTTCTCCCAGGGCGTAACGGCGCAGAAATTCGTCAACTGCCAGCCGAATTAATATTGTTTCGCAAGCATTTTGGTAGCACCACGATGTCTCCAGCAAACTAGCGGCTGCTTCAATTGCTACCTTGTCGCACTTAGGTAGAACCAAACTATTGCAGCCATCCCAGTGACCGCTGAGCATAAATGCCATGTCAGAAGCTGCTGCCGTTGAGTCGCACAGCAAAACGGTTTCTTGTTTGGGTTGCAGCCAGTTGATTAAACCGAGCAAACTCTGGTTATTCACGGTATGTTCATGATTTGTTTATCTTTTTTAATTATAGGTGAAATTATTTTTAATATCTTGAAATGAGGTAAGGTGCGCGGCGCGCACCTACCGTTATAGTTCTGGGAATTAGTCCTAGATATCGTCATAGGCAGAAGCCACTGGTCAGAACCTGACTGATGACTATATCTCTTGCAAAAGTCTTTTTAATCAGATCTTGGAACGGGCAAGATGCCCGTTCCACAGAAAAAGTTATTTTGTGGAACGGGCATCTTGCCCGTTCCTAGCTATTTTTGCAAGAGGTCTACTGATGACTGATGACTAACGACTAATCAGTTGTACTTACATGGTCGATTCTCTCTAATTGCCAGAGAATTTGGTTGCCCTCGCGGCGCACGCGAGAAACTACCCAGTTGCGCCACACCCAGTTGTCTCCGCGACTGGTGACAGCGCTGGCATTTACATCCATCAAATCAGCCAGTTCAGAACTGGTAATCAAGTAGCCTTTGGTGGCAACTTCGTCAGCTATGTGCAACGTTTCGATCAGGTTGCGGAGTTCCTGAACCCTCACCTCGCGGGGCAAGTTCTCCAGGGTATCGGCTGTTGAATCCATCATGGTAGAGTTGGAGATCTGAAGGTCAGAAGTTATGACATAGGATTCTATCGTTTTGTTACCAGTTGTGTCCGTTTCTTCCAAAACAATTGGGTTTTCAAATTCTAGGGGCGCTACCCCCGTACTCGCCCTAGGCTCATCTGCGGTTGGTTTCTGCTGTTGCAGTTGGGGAGTGCGATTGTGCGAGAAGCTGCGGGCGATTTCGTCGCACCTGTCGTTATAGAAGTCGCCGGAGTGGCCGCGGACGTGTTCCCACTTGATTTGTCGGGAATTCAGCTTGTCTAGCAGGTGCCAGAGGTCTTGGTTGACGACTTCTTTGCCTGTCGAGGTTTTCCAGCCTTTGTTTTTCCAGCCTTGAATCCATTTGGTGATGCCGTTTTTGACGTATTCGCTGTCGGTGTAAACGGTGACTGGTTCGGTTTGACCGGATTTGGCAAAAAATTCGAGTGCGGCGACGGCAGCCTGCATTTCCATGCGGTTGTTCGTGGTTTGAGGGTCTGCACCTCCGAGTTCGTGACATTTGCCGTCGGCGAAGCAGACTACTGCACCCCAACCGCCGGGGCCCGGGTTGCCGGAACAAGCGCCGTCTGTGTACAAGCTTTTGATTGTGGGAGTTGTCATGAGCAATTAATTTGTTACTTGCGATTATTTTGTTCGCGGGTGCGATAATTGAGGGAAATTGCGATCGACTGTAGCTGCTATGAAAAATGCCAACTTAAAGATTAAAAAGGTCGGGCTATTTATTTGTCCGTTTTCTTTGTTAATTTTTAATACTTTCGCCCAGGCGCAAACAGTCGTGCCTGCTGCTGACGGTACGGGTACTGCTGTCACCCGCAGCGGCAACCGCTACGATATTAACGGTGGCAGTTTGTCGGGAGACGGGGCGAATCTTTTTCACAGTTTTGAACAGTTCGGCTTGAATGAAGGTCAAATTGCTAATTTTCTGACTAATTCGGCTATTCAAAATATATTAGCTCGGATTGCTGGCTCGAACCCTTCGCTAATTAATGGTTTAATTACTGTCACGGGTGGCAATTCTAATCTGTTTCTGATTAATCCGGCGGGGATTGTGTTTGGCCAGAACGCGAGTTTGAATGTGCCGGGGGCTTTCACTGCGACTACTGCGACGAATGTCGGTTTTGGTTCTAATTGGTTTAATGCGGCTGGTACAAATAATTTTAGCGCCTTAGTTGGTGCGCCAAATGCTTTTTATTTTGGTGCGACTCAACCGGGAAGTATTGTTAATGCTGGCAATTTGGCGGTGACTCCCGGGCAGAATTTGACTTTGCTGGGCGGTACGGTTGTGAGTACCGGGCAGTTGTCGGCACCGGGCGGACAAATTACTGTTGCTGCTGTTCCGGGCGAGAATGTTTTACGCATCAGTCAACCGGGAAATTTGTTGAGTTTGGAAATAGCAACGAACCCAAATTTGGGGAATTCTCAACCAAGTTTCAATCCTGTTTCTTTGCCACAGTTGCTAACAGGTACCGGACAAAATCAGGCGGCGGGTGTTGAGGTTGCTGCTGATGGTATCGTGCGGCTTTTGGGTTCGGGTTTGCAGGTGAATTCAGGGGATGTGGCGCTTGCTGGGAATATGTCTCTGCTTCCGCAGGTGAATGCGGGAAGTGCGACTATTTCGGCTGCGGGAAATCTGACGTTAGCGGGGGCTAGGCTGCAAACTGCGGGGGATTTGAACTTGCTGGCACGGGATGCGGTGCGGGTTCGAGACAGCGTGCAGAATCCTTTTTTGGCGCGGGCTGGGGGGAATTTAGAGATTCGGGCCGATCGCGCGATCGACATTCTCACCTTAAACGCTACCGGCGGCTTATCTCTTCCCCCGCAATTCCAAAGTGGCGGCAATTTGAGTTTAGTCAGCAACGGCACGATTTCGGGGGATGCTCACTTTGCTTCGAGGGGCAATTTTTCGGTGCGGAATCTGTCGGGAATGCCGGGAAATTTTGTCAGTTTATTTGACCCGATTATTAGTTCCGAAGGTGATGTTTTCTTTGGTGATTATACTGGTACTTCGCTGAAAGTGGAGGCGAGGGGAAGCATTGTTGGTGAGGATATTACAATTACTGGCCCGGATGTTGCATTGCGGACTGAAAATGTGAATCCTGACGATCCAGATATTGCTATTTTAACTAGAAGTCCGGCTTTGATTCTGCGGGCGGGAGTGGCAAATTTGGCAAACCAGGTGAATATTTCTCCTGACAGTTTGGGTGAGGATGCCAGTTTCACTTCCGGGCCTGTTTTTCGCAGAAATTTGATTGCTGTGGAAAATATTGTAGCAGGCGGGCCGGTGATTTTGTCGGCGACGGGAGATGTGGCAACTAGAGATATTAACGCTGGTAGGATTAATTTGGAAAGTACCGCAGGGGCTGCAATTGTTGGGGGCAGATTAACGTCTGGTTCGACGATTAATATTCAAGCTGTTAACAATATTATCTTGACAAATGACATTACTCCTGCTGATATTAACGGCAATCTGACTGTGAATTCGACTGCGGGCAATATAGTGACAGGTGCGATCGACACTGGGAATACTGGGGCGATCGCACTTACAGCAGCCGGTAGTGTCAATTTTGGGACTTTGCAGGGTTCTCAAGTTAATGTTACCAGCAGCTCCGGCGCTGTGGGAGTGTTGACCGATCCCAATACCATTGTTCCGAATATAACACCTGCTAACGTTACAGCCACCGAGAATCTCAGTTTGGCAGCTTCGGGTGACTTAACCGTAGGGAACCTCACCGGTGCGACTGTTCGCGCTACCAGCCGCAACGGAAGTGTCGCTACGGGTGCGATCGCCAGTACGGGAGATGTGAGAGTTGTAGCGGGACAGCAAATCACCACAGCGCCCATAACCGTGAATCCGGCTGCGACAAATCCAGTTAATCGTACTATTCCCACAGTCAATCTGGACGCGCAAACTAATATTAACGTTGCCTCGGTAACGGCTCCCACTGCCACCGTTGCTTTGAGAGCAAACAACAACGTAACTGCCGGAAATTTGCAGGGGGGAGCCGTGGATGTTTCCAGCAATACCGGGAATCTTATCACTGCCAATACTTCGTCAACAGGAAATATTAATGTCCTAGCTGCGGGGAATGTAAATTCAGGAAATTTGCAGGGAGTTGGGATTAATGTTGCCAGCAATTTTGGAACTGTTGCTGCTGGTAATACTAATGCTACAGGTAATGTTGATTTAACAGCTTCTGGCAATTTAAATGCGGGAAATTTGCAGGGAGTTGGGATTAATCTCAACAGCAATTCTGGAGCTGTTGCTGCTGGTAACGTCACCGCTTCGGAAAAACTTGTAATTTCGGCAGCACAGCAAATTCAAACGGGGACAGTTAATATTACTCCCGCACCCGCAGGCGCGGTTAATCGCCTGTCGGCGGTAACTCTGAATGCCCAAAATAATATTAATGTGGGAGCGATTGAGGCTCCTGCTGCTAGTATTGTTTCGAGAACACCGACTAACTTTACGGCGGGAAATTTGCAAGGGAGTGCAGTTGATATTACTAGCGGTGGGAATATTGCGATCGCCAATGCTTTGTCAACAGGAAATGTCAGTTTACAAGCGGGGGGAAATGTGACTGCGGGTAATTTGCAGGGAGGTACTGTTAATTTAACTAGCCGCCGCGGCAATGTTACCGCTGGGAATATTAATGCTGCGGACATTGTGGGAATTTTAGCCGGAGGACAAATCAAAACTGAGGCAATTAATGTTAATGTCTTGGGACGCGCTCTCGCTCCCGCAGTCAATATTAACGCTCAAAATGATATTAGTATTGCGTCAATCAATGCTCCGGGCGCTCAGGTGAATATCGAGACTCCGGGTTTGGTGCGAGTGACTGGTACTTTTGACCAAAACGGTACTCCTGTCAGCATCTCAACGCTTGGTGGCGCTCAACCTGGTACTGTGAGAATCGCCCACGGCGGCGGTGATATCAATCCGCCGACGCCTTTTGCGGTGGGAAGTGCGACAACTAACGGGACTGCTGGGGCGATCGCCAGCAATGCTGCGGGTACAATTAGTGAGGGCCAATCTTTCATCAATTCTTACACGCAGGGCAATAGTGCGATCGTCACTACCAACCAACCAACAACTCCACCCAGAATAACTCCACCCGGAATAACTCCACCCGGAATAACTCCACCCGGAATAACTCCACCCGGAATAACTTCACCCGGAATAACTCCACCCGGAATAACTCCACCCGGAATAACTCCACCCGGAATAACTCCACCCGGAATAACTCCGCTACCACCATCGCCAAGCGATAGATTTCCAAGTGATAGAGGGCGGGTTTTTCCCGATGCCAATCAACCCTTTACCCCCGAACAGCTACAGAATCAAAACAGCATATCGCGAGATATAGGAAAACCCGGAGACAGGCTGCCACCGGAAAGAATGCCATCTCCGAGAGGAATGAGAAATTTAATCGGTCAAAATGGTAGAGAACCAGTTTTTCAGACACCATTTCGCGGCGACATCGGCAGGAACTTGGATGTCGGGAAAATATTAGCAGCTTTGCCTCTGCTGGACAAATCTTTCAGCCAAGAATTCCGGGAATATTTCGGAATTAACAGCAGCGACGAGTTGCAGTCGCCAGACGATATCAAGAAAAAGTTAGCAGCCGTGGGCGCAGAAACTGGCACGAAACCAAGCTTAATTTATCTGTTTTCGCGATCGGAAAAATTAGATTTAGTGTTAGTAGATTCTTGCGGTGCAGTGGTGCACAAAACGGTGCCGCAAGCCAACCCGGAAGAATTGCTGAAACTTGTAACTGTGTTCCGCAATGAGATTACTAAGCCAGGGGTGCGGGCTACTACGAGTTATCTGCCATCAGCCCAACAGCTTTATAAGTGGATGGTTGAGCCTTTGGAGGAGAATTTGAAGAAGTGCGAAACCGATACTATTTCGTTTGTTGTCGATCGGGGTTTGAGAGGTATGCCCTTTGCTGCGCTGCACGACGGAAAGCAATTTTTGATCGAAAAGTACAATCTCAGCTTGATGCCTAGCCTTAATTTAACAGATACTCGCTACGTGGATCTCAGAAAATCTCAAGTTTTAGCAATGGGTGCGTCGCAATTTTTCGAGTTGAATCCTTTACCTGCGGTTCCTGCGGAAATAGCGGCTATTTCGCGAGAGTGGCCGGGAGTGAGTTTTTTGAATGAGGGTTTCACTTTGGAAAATTTGAAGCGACAGCATCAAAGCCGGCCGTTTGGGATTATTCATTTAGCTACTCACGGCGAATTTCGTCCGGGGGCGCCGAATAATTCTTTTATTCAGTTGTGGGATAGTCGGCTAAGACTGGATCAATTGCCTGATTTGAGATTGAATAATCCGCAGGTGAATTTGTTAGTTTTAAGTGCTTGTCGGACTGCGGTGGGTGATGAAAATGCGGAGTTGGGTTTTGGAGGTTTGGCGCTGCAAGCTGGGGTGCAAACGGCTGTGGGGAGTTTGTGGTATGTTTCGGATGAGGGTACTTTGGGATTGATGAATGAGTTTTACCAGTCTTTGAAGACGGCGCCAATTAAGGCGGCGGCGCTGCGACAAGCGCAAATTGCGATGTTGCGGGGTGATGTGCGTTTGGAGGGCGGTAGGTTGCGGGGTTCGAGTCGGGGCGAAGGGGTGGAGTTACCGCAATCTTTGCGGGGGTTTGCGGATTTGAAGTTGTCGCATCCTTATTATTGGTCGGCTTTTGTGATGATTGGGAGTCCGTGGTGATTGGGTTTGTAGTGAGGACTTTAGTCCTCGGATGAAAGATGCGGACTGAAGTCCTCACTACGAACCTGATGCGGACTGAAGTCCTCACTACGAACCTGTTTGATTTTGGTCGTTCTTTTTCGGTTTGGTGCGCCACCAGGTGATGCTGGCTGCGATCGCTGCGATCGCACAACTCAAGAAAAAGGAGAATGCAAACGGATGCAAGTGCATGACAATCGGGACGTGATGGTTTTGGACTGTCTCGAAGAGTTTGTCTGTACCGCTGGATGCTGCGATGCCTCCGGCTGCTAAACCTACGCCGATCGCCTGTACGGTACTTTCTAGGCGATCGTCCCGATCTTTCTCTCCGAGTTCGCTTTTGCGGAGTTCGATTTGATTGGTGCGATCGTTCTTGGCTTGTTCTATTTCTACTATGCCGCGGATTGAGGCGATCGCCTGGTCGATTAAGTGTGTTCCGTGGCGGAAATATCCTAAATCTGCTGCTATTTGCGATCGGAAAAAAGGAGCTGTTTTTCTACTGAAGTGACTTAATATAGATAGTTCTTCCTTATCGTTTCC
The DNA here is from genome assembly GCF_013299165.1 of Microcoleus sp. bin38.metabat.b11b12b14.051. Lineage (NCBI taxonomy): Bacteria > Bacillati > Cyanobacteriota > Cyanophyceae > Oscillatoriales > Microcoleaceae > Microcoleus > Microcoleus sp. bin38.metabat.b11b12b14.051. Next base: position 51,510 of record NZ_JAAFKD010000009.1, on the reverse strand, counting down.
TAGTATATCACAGATTTTCTGCAAAATGTCAGTGTAATTGTTAAGATTTATCGCAATACAATTATCAAAATCTTCTATTTTTCGCAGCAGTTGAGTATATGACAAAGCTTTGCGGAGGAGAACTTTTAGCTGTTCCTTAAAACTCTGCAATTGTGCGGGTTGCAAGGAAGCGCTGCCTTGGACAAGTTGATCCTGCACGTACTGTATATCTTGCTCTATTTCGGCGTATTCGCGATCGAGTTCGTGGTAAATTTTGCGGCTGTCTTGAAAAGCGCTGATGATTTTGTTGCGGTGAAATAGTAGGTCAAGTATTTCTTCCTGAAAAGTGTTAAAATCGCGATCGGTTTGTTGGTCGGCTAGCAGCCAGACAAGTAAGTGGCGATAATTAGCAATATCGGCAATTAAACCGTACTCAAAAATTGGACTGCCAAATAATTTACCCGATCGGTAGAATGTAGGTGCTACATTTCCCTGGAATAAAGCATTGCGGCATTTATCGGCGAGGGGTTTGAGGGAATCTAAATCATCCGATGAGTTTTCGGGAAGCCATGCGGTGATGAGGAGAGTTTGACCTAAAAAATAGTCATCGCCATCGATAAGTAAGGCTTGATTTGGGTTAAATTTCTCGATCAAATCAACATCTACATTATCAGCCGTGCCGTCTTCCGCGCAACCTATATTTAACCATAAAGCATAGCTGTCTTGAATTTGTAGCGGTTGGGCAAAACCTTCTAGGGGTGGATTGCTGGTAAATTTTAGGGCGACATTGGGCAGTAAATCCTCGCGGTTGCTGTGAGAATTTGGGGGGAATATTAGATTAGGCGTTACCGTTTCATCGGTGAAGTTGGCGAGGATGTTATCGCAGTGTTTCCACAGAGGATTATTGCTGCCCTTACTGTTATTGTGCAGTTGGAAAGCGTATAAATAAACATTGGGGGCAGAAATTTTATCACTCATGTTATTGGCGCGGTGGCTAGGATTCAATACGGTTCAATTAGCGCAGTATGTTATGTCATTGCGAGCGTCCCCGCGAAGCAATCTCAGAGACTATGATACTTCTCCATTAAGTGAGGTAGGCAGGCGTATTAGGCTAGGATTTGGGAAGGCGTTTTTTTAGCTTTTCGGGTAATTCTGGGTAGCGGTTTGATAGCCTTGGTTCTTGCTCTTCTTTTTTGGTGCGTTGTGGGTCTGGTTTTCTACTAATTGAATTAATCTCATCTGTTATTTTAGGATAGTCTTGACACCAATTGCCAATGGCATCGGCTACTTCCTGGTTGGATGAATCCGCCATCTGGGATATCGTGTTGCTGAGAGTTGCTAAAGCATCAACCGCCCCCACTTGTTCAAATACTTCGGGTTTGGCTTCAAAAACTTGCAGGAAAGCGGAAATAAATTCTTCATCTGTCATGGTCAACTTTTCCTTGAATTATAGTAAGGTTATATTTTTCAAAGTTTAGCACTAAGGTCAAAGAAACCGGGTTTCTTGCGAGAAATCTCAAGTGGAACAAAAAATATCGGCAGAAACCCGGTTTCTCAATCCCGGCGAGTCAGCCCTCAATTCAGTGGCCAAGAAACCGGGTTTCTTGCGAGAAATCTCAAGTGGAACAAAAAATATCGGCAGAAACCCGGTTTCTCAATCCCGGCGAGTCAGCCCTCAATTCAGTGGCAAAGAAACCGGGTTTCTTGCGAGATATCTCAAGTGGAACAGAAAATCTAGGAAGAAACCCGGTTTCTCAATCCCGGTGAGTCAGCCCTCAACTCGGTGGCCAAGAAACCGGGTTTCTTGCGAGAAATCTCAAGTGGAACAAAAAATCTAGGAAGAAACCCGGTTTCTCAATCCTGGTGAGTCAATCCTCAATTCAGTGGCCAAGAAACCGGGTTTCTTGCGAGATATCTTAAGTGGAACAAAAAATATCGGTAGAAACCCGGTTTCTGATAGCAACGCTTATTGTCCAACAGCACAGAAAGCCGCCCAATACATCGGGGCGTGATAAGGTTGATAATCCTGTTTGTAACCGCGACTGTATCTGCTTTGAATTTTCTGTTGGTGTTCGCTACTCAGCAACTTCGAGGCTGCTGTCCATTTTAGCAAATCCTCAACACTTAAATCCCGCAGCCACAACTGAGACTCGCGCAAAGCCACAGACACACGCGGCCGAGTTTCTGAGCCCAAAAGTTCATAAAACTTGATCATTAAAATCGCGGTAGATACGTCATTGACAGCCCACAAAGTGCTGAGTACACTCGTCGCCCCCGCATAGAAAAAACTGCTAGGCAATCCGATATACTCATCTGTGGTATTTCTCGCATCGGTTAATCCTGTTTCGCACGCAGAAAGGGCTACTAAACGGCACTTACTTAACTGCAAATCAAAGATTTCTGTCAGTGTTAGGCATTCTGCAATGTCGAAAGTTTCGCCTCGGCGGGAACGAATGTAACGCTTTTCTTCGGAGGGAACCCCCCCCAGCCCCCCCTTGCTAAGGGGGGGAGTTTCTTGACCTTTTTCTTCGGAGGGAACCCCCCCCAGCCCCCCCTTGCTAAGGGGGGGAGTTTCTTGACCTTTTTCTTCGGAGGGAACCCCCCCCAGCCCCCCCCTTGCTAAGGGGGGGAGTTTCTTGAGTTTCTTGACCTTTTTCTTCGGAGGGAACCCCCCCAGCCCCCCCTTGCTAAGGGGGGGAGTTTCTTGAGTTTCTTGACCTTTATTCTCGGAGGGAACCCCCCCCAGCCCCCCCTTGCTAAGGGGGGGAGTTTCTTGAGTTTCTTGACCTTTTTCCTCACTTACCAAGGGGAAATCCTCTCTTGTCTCCCCCCTTAGCAAGGGGGGATTAAGGGGGGTTATCTTCGCGCCGGCTAGGATTAATGCGGATTTTTCGGGATTGAGAAAGTCGAAGAAGCCGTGACAGGAAAAGTGGGCGATGTCGGCATTTTGCAAGCTGGCAAGTTGTTGCATCAATCCTGTTTTGCTGGCGTTTTGCCGACTCAATACTGTGGCTGGATTGAAGGATTTGGCAATGGCTTCGACTTCGATATCGGTGAAGTCTAAATCTTCTGTGGGGTTTTGGATGGCAAAAAATTTGCTGGGTGATGAGTCTTCCGCTGTCGGATTTACCCGTTGAGATAATTGCAAAAGTTGGCAACTCGGTGTGTATCTCACGCCGCCTGGGAAAAGTTCGAGAAGACATCCAGTTTGTACGGTTTTGTCGGCTTTTTGTCGGCTGCTGGTGAGGGCGTGTAGGGGGAATAGGTGCAAGTATCGGAAGGGAACTAAGATTAATTTTTGGCAGTTTTCGGGGAGGCGAGCAATTATTTCGTCAATGTGCAGAATTTGGGCTAATTTTTCCAGGCGGTTGTCTAGTTGGTTTTTCCAGTTGTCACTTCCCTCAATATAGTCGTCGATATATTCCTGCTGAAACTTATTTAATTCTTGCAAGTCTTGAGAGGAAGATTGCCAGATATCCGGTTGAGTATAGTTGCGGGTGATGATGAAAACTTTAAAGCCATTTGGGGTAATGTACCATTCCAAAATAGCTTCGTTTTCAGCTAGCAGGCTGCGAATTTGTGCAAAACTAATCCGCTGTAATTTTTCTGGGAGGCTGCGGGCTTTGTGAAACAATTCTACGAGGTTTCGGGTTTTGCTGCGTTCGAGGTATTCTAGGGCGGCAGTGGAGTTTTTCATTTGTAGACAAACTTCTACCATTAACTGATAAAGTTCATTCCATTCTTCGGCTAATTTTTGCCTGTCTGCTTCGCCACCTACAATGATATCACGCCGCATTGATTCGACTGTCTCAATGGCAGATTTAAAGGTATTGTAAGCTTCTGGGAGTTGGGAATTATCCCGGTAGGCACCTCCGAGACTATATAAAACATGAGCATTGTTTATAGGAAATGCGTCGCGGGTGTAAATCTCCAAGGATGCCTGATAAGCTGCGATCGCCAGTTCGAGATTATTGGCTTTTTTCCCTCTGATTCTGTATTTGTACGCATTCGCCAAATTATTTTGACACGTTGCCCATTCAAAGGGAAATGCGTCGCGGGTGTAAATCTCCAAGGATGCTTCAAAAGCTGCGATCGCCAATTCGAGATTATCGGCTTTTTCCCCTCTGATTCTGTATTGGTAGGCAAGCCCCAAATTATTTTGACTCCTTGCCCAGTCTTCGGGAAATGCGTCGCGGGTGTAAATCTCCAAGGATGCCTCTAAAGCTGTGATCGCCTTTTCTAGATTATCCGCTTTTTCCCCTCTGATTCTGTCTTGGTAGGCAGTCGCCAAATTATTTTGACACGTTGCCCATTCAAAGGGAAATGCGTCGCGGGTGTAAATCTCCAAGGATGCTTCAAAAGCTGCGATCGCCTTTTCTAGATTATCCGCTTTTTCCCCTCTGATTCTGTCTTGGTAGGCAGTCGCCAAATTATTTTGACACGTTGCCCATTCAAAGGGAAATGCGTCGCGGGTGTAAATCTCCAAGGATGCTTCAAAAGCTGCGATCGCCTTTTCTAGATTATCCGCTTTTTCCCCTCTGATTCTGTCTTGGTAGGCAGTCGCCAAATTATTTTGACACGTTGCCCATTCAAAGGGAAATGCGTCGCGGGTGTAAATCTCCAAGGATGCTTCAAAAGCTGCGATCGCCAATTCTAGATTATCGGCTTTTTCCCCTCTAATTCTGTAGAGGTACGCCATCCCCAAATTATTTTGACTCCTTGCCCAGTCTTCGGGAAATGCGTCGCGGGTGTAAATCTGCAATGATGCCTCAAAAGCTGCGATCGCCAATTCGAGATTATCGGCTTTTTCCCCTCTGATTCTGTCGCCGTAGGCATTCGCCAAATTATTTTGACTCCTTGCCCAGTCTTCGGGAAATGCGTCGCGGGTGTAAATCTCCAAGGATGCCTTAAAAGCTGCCATCGCCAGTTCGAGATTATAGGCTTTTTCCCCTCTGATTCTGTTGTGGTATGCCATCCCCAAATTATTTTGACTCCTTGCCCAGTCTTCGGGAAATGCGTCGCGGGTGTAAATCTCCAAGGATGCCTCACAAGCTGCGATCGCCTTTTCTAGATTATCGGCTTTTTCCCCTCTGATTCTGTTTTGGTAGGCAAGCCCCAAATTATTTTGACACGTTGCCCACTCAAAGGGAAATGTGTCGCGGGTGTAAATTTCCAAGGATGCCTCAAAAGCTGCGATCGCCTTTTCTAGATTATCGGCTTTTTCCCCTCTGATTCTGTATTGGTAATCACCTCCCAGACTGTTTTGAAACAGTGCCCACTTTTCCGAGTAAGCTTCGCGAGTGACAACAGTTAATCCTATCTCCATACAAGCAATTGCAACCTCTAAATTACTTGCCCGACTGCCCTGACGCAAATTATAAAAAGTGATATCTAAGCCGTATAAAAAATTAGCAAAATAGTCTGCTTCTTCTGCCTCCAAGATTGGCATAATTTCAGTTGCCCAATCTCGCAAAAATTGGGCAAAACTATCATCTATTAATTCTAGGTTAGCTTGCAGGATCTCGATTCTTTCCTCGGTGGGACAGGTGAGGAGAGACTCAATCAGATTTTGATAGGCTTCGCGGCGCGCTTCGTTCATTGCTTACAACCCATGTTTTGAGAATTTTACCTTTTTTGTGGGGGAAAAACAAGGGGGAAATCCGACTTTCTGAATCATCTGGAGTCCGTGGAGTATATGTAGGGTGTGTCGCCATCGACAATCTCTAAAAAAGAGTAAAAATCTCATAGCGACGCACCTTACAATGATCGTGTAGGCTGGTGCGTCGCTATGAGATTGTCGATTTTTTTTAGGGATTTTTAATGGCGACACACCCTACAATTTTTGTATTTCAAAACTTCCGCACGGGGGCCAGAAACCGGGTTTTTTCCGAAATCTTCGCTGTATTTCACAGATTAAGTAAAAAACCCGGTTTCTTCGATGGTGGTGCGTAATTTTTGACTTTGTTAATAGTAATTATTGAAAATATTGCTATGACAAAATTATGAGGTTTGTTTAGACTGGCGTGTAGGTTGGTGCGTCGCTATGAGATTGTCGATTTTATTCAGGGATTTTCTCTTAGCGACACACCATACAGTTTTTGAGCTTTTATTGGCCTAGTTTTTTGCTGGACACGGCAGTGCCGTTTCCCTACATATGATAGGCTAAATATGAAAGATTGAGTGTTAATTTTCAGAATTCGTTAGGTTTGTTTGGACTGTGTAGGTTGGTGCGTCGCTATGAGATTGTCGATTTTATTCAGGGATTTTCTCTTAGCGACACACCCTACAATTTTTTATGTGTTATTGGCATAGTCTTTCGCCGGACACGGCAGTGCCGTTTCCCTACAGATGATAGGCTAAAGCTGCTAAAAGGCTTTGACGAGCTTTCAGAAGTAAGTTTAATTGATCGGGTGTCATATTAAAATTCCGTCTTTACGAATATTTCTGAGCAAAGGGCCTTGATAATTAGTAAACTGTTCCTCATTCATAAAGTTGCAGCTAATTACTACGTCATTTTGAAGAGATAAATCTGCTACAATTGGGATAGTTCGATCGATTTATTCACCGATTTGGACTGGTGCTTTGAGAACGACTAAAACATCAATATCCGAGTCGGGATGGGCGTCGCCCCGCGCTTGGGAACCGTATAGTACCATTTGCGTAAGCCGATCGCCATACAGGATCTCAAATTGATCTCGCAACTGGGTTAGAATAGTCTGGAGCTTATGGTTGACGTTCATATTTGCGATAGATAAATGGTTGAAGGGCGATCGCACTTGTCAATCTATGTACAGAGTATATTCTAAATTCACAAAACTCGGCGCTTAAAACCACCGACTCTTCAACCCGCGGAGGCGGGTTTCGTCTGTGTAGACGCGGTTTCAACCGCCGTCTCAACCACCGTCTCAACCACGCACTCTTCAACCTGCGGAGGCAGGTTTCGTCTGTGTAGACGCGGTTTCAACCGCCGTTTCAACCGCCGTTTCAACCGCCGTCTCAACCGCCGTCTTTTATGATGATTTAAAATACGTGGTAATTCGTTATTATTCATGGGTAATTGGGAATATCGGCTCGACTCCGCCAGATTTTTTCCCAATACCTCAACCGCTCTTTTTTCTACCTAAACTTGATTAAACTCTTGGTTTCTGCCAGACATAAAACGCATCGACTGTGCACAATTCCTCATCAGAATAGTCGCTTAATTCGCTTCTAATGTCGCTAGTCAAATCTTGTTCCGAACCGTAGGATTCGAGAAACTCTTCAAATCCTTGGGCTTCTCGTTTAAAAAGCGATCGCCACTGAGACAGCCGCCACTCGTTCAAATACGAGTTTGGTTGGATCGAATCCCTGGTAGATTCCCGCAAATGCCCCCAGAAAGGCAGCGGAAAACCAGTAAAAGCACGGAGGTCGTGATGTCCGCTATTTGACGTGTATAAATGAATGCCGATGTACAACACTCCGCCCGGTCGCAGGGCTTGGATCGCATTCTGTAGAGCAATTTCAGGTTCGCTCAAATGCTCGAAAGTTGACCAAGAAACTACGATGTCGTAAGTTTCCGATTTGAGAATTCCCTGACAGATATCTCCTTGCACAAAAGTGGGATTCGGCAAGTTGGTAACTCCGAGTGCTTTTTGCCAAGCTAGCTGTTTTGTGCGATCGACCAATAGCAGTTTGCGTCCAACTGTTTTCGCCAATCGCCCGAACCCGTTTTCTTGGAACATTCGCAGATAACTTCCCAGATTGAAGCCGTAGGGAATCACATCTAGATCGATCGCAGTAACCCGATTCTCAATTCCGAAATAGCGAGCGCGTTCCATCTGCTGTCCGCCGCCTATTTCCAGGATATCAAGTTCACGCACCGGCTTACCGAGACATCGAGCAATCCGTTGCTCGTCTCGGTGAATGCGCTCTAGGGCGACAGCTACGGCATTATCCGCTTTATTGCGCTCGCGCAGTGCGTGTACCACCTCTCTAAAGGCGTTAATTACTCCAAAATTTGCATAAGTTTGGGCATTGTACGGTTCTGACATCAAAATTTTCTCCGATAACCAGACTTAGACTTCAGCAAGTGTAGATCGCTATCAATGCAACTGCGGCACAATCTGGAGAGCGATCGATTTTTTTCCCAATCAACTCTTGCCGATTTACCGTTGTTAGCAAGCAAGAGTTACACAATTATCAACTACCCGCGGGCGCTGCTTTTGATCGCTACCTATTTGCCAAATTTTCTCAATACTGTTGAAATTAAAATCCTGAATCATCCGCTCAAATTTAGAATGGGTGTGGTGTAGATTCACATAACTTGTGAATGAACGATAAAAATTCATTTTCAGCTTAGGATGCTTCGGATCGAATTCCCGAGGATGTAGGTAAACTAATGCCGGTTTCGCTTGCTCGTTGAGTTGCTCAATCCCAGCAGCAATAGCAGAATAGGGTGCGAGGCGAAAGTAACCGCCTCCAAACAAATACACTTTTTTATTGAAGAGTGTAGTCGGAGTTACCGGGATTTCCAGAATTGTGTTTCCTTGGGTAGTAGTAAGCCATGCTGCGTCGCCAGAAAACCCCGGCAACCCACCATGATTTCTGTTCATGGGAAATATCGAAGCATCATACTGTAAACCTAATTCTACGAGAATATCTAATGCCCACAGAGATGAATTAGCGATCGAAAAACCGGGAGCGCGATATCCCAAAATCGGTTTAGAAGTAATTCGTGCCAACACTTCTAGAGAGCGAGCTACATCTCGGCGGAACTCGTTGGGAGTTAAATTGTAAATTAGTTCGTGGCTGTACCCATGAGTAGCAATTTCATGACCTTGCTTTGCTATTTCTCGGACTAAATCTGGAAAATGTTCGGCAACCCACCCCAGAATAAAAAATGTTCCTTTGGTATGGTGTTTGTTGAGTAAATCCAAAATCACCTCGGTGTTTTTGGTAACTTTACTTTCTAGTTTGTGCCAGTCTTCGATACTTGGCGTTGAACTAATATCTAAAATGTGAAACCAATCTTCGATATCGATTGTTAAGACATTTTCTACAGTAGTTTTTGGGAATTTGTTGGAGGGGTGTAACATTGTTTATTCCTGCTGGTAAGTTTACGAGTCAGTAAAAGGGTTTTGATAAATGTTTATTTTCTGTTTTAAAGCTAGCCCCAAAAAAGGTGGATCGTTGATTAAATAGCGTCTCCAAAGTCGTCCGGGTTCACTTAACAATCTATAAGGAGTTTCAAGTCCGGCGTTACTCATCCATTTCGGTGCTCTTTTTTTATGACCTGCTTCAAAGTCAATTGTGGCACCTATCGCTAAAAATATTTTGATGCTTTTTAGCTGTTCTTTATATTTAACAATCCATTTTTCTTGCTTCGGCGCACCAACTCCTACTGCTAGTACGTTGGCACCGGATTTTTCAATTAAATCAACTATAAGAGAACATTCTTCTTCTTTTTTTTCAAATCCAAACGATGGCGAATGTGTTCCAACTACAATCTCTCTTCCGACTTTTAAATTAATATTTTCCTGAGCTTGGCGAGCAACTCCAGGCGCCGCTCCTAACAAAAACATTTTAATGTTGGGGTTGTTTTTGTGATACTGATAGAATGCGGGCAACAAATCTGAACCTGAAATTTTTTCTTTAATCGGTGTTCCTAAAAATTGCAAGGAATACATTAGTATTTGTCCGTCACAAACTCTATAGTCTGCAATTTGATAAGCATTGTAGAACTCTCTATCTTTTTGCAGGTTCATTAAGTGATCTATGTTTGGGGTAAAAACAATACCACCTCTTTCGTCTAGTTGTTGCAACAGTTCTTTTGTAGAAAAATTATCAATAAAAATATTGAGAGCTTGTATCTTTTTCATAGTTTTTGTTATTTTGGGCAATAAACAATCTCGATGTAACTAAATTTAGTTTGATGTTTTTTGATGAGGGATTATTTTAAAATAGTTGTTTTTAACTTGTCTGTATTAACAGCCTACACGCTTACTATAAGTAATGGCATCCCCTATGGCCAGCCTTCATCAAATCTTTAAAAACACCTTTATAAGTAATTGTTATGTTTTTGTTGGTGCCGATTAGCATCAATAATTAACAACTCAAAGGACATGGTTCTGTGATGAAGCTTTGGGAACATTCAGTCGCTTTCAGTAACTATTAATACCATTATGTCAAGCTCTGACTGTTTATAGATAATTGAAACTTATATGAGTAGGGAGTCGAGGGAATAATTTACTTCATCAAATCTTTACATAACACCAGTATAAATACTTGCGTTGAATGGAAAATTTATAAAAAGTTATATTATGAAGACTGACAGCAGATTCAACTTTTATCAAGTAGCGCCGATCGATTAATCGCCGCAGGAAAGGGCATCCCTACCTCTGCTAGCTCTCTAGTTCATTTACCTGGAATTGGCTGCATAAAGTAAAGGATGTTGCATATAGCCTGTCGGAGGAAAGATGACGCGATCGACAGCAATCGGTAAATATCTAATTGCTCTGGTAGACTGTAGCAATATCTCGATCGCCCGATCGCCCTTTCATGCCACCGATGAATTCTTGCTTCGCTCCCATCTACGCATCACACCTGCGAGAAATATCCCAACATTCCCGCGCAATCTCCCAATCTTCCTGAGTATGAATCACCAAAACCCGCACCGCAGAATCAACCGCCGCAATATCATCATCCACCGGCGAATTCAAATTCTTCTCATCATCCAAGCTTAACCCAATAAACCCAAAAACTTCGCAAGCCGCAGCCCGCACAACAGGCGAATTTTCCCCAACACCGGCAGTAAAAATCAAAGCATCCAACCCGCCCAAACTCGCCAGCATGGCACCAATTCCGGCACGCAAGCGGTGCAGATAAATATCCAAAGCAAGTTGAGCGCGATCGTTGCCATCTTTAATAGCCTCCCCAACCAGCCGCATATCGCTAGAAACCCCAGAAATCCCCTGTAAACCCGAATTCCGATTCAGAATATTATCGAGATCCTCAGCGGTAAAGTGCGATCGCCTTAACAGATGAATAATGATACCAGGATCGATCGCACCCGATCGACTTCCCATCATCAAACCATCCAAAGGAGTAAAACCCATAGTCGTGTCAACACTCCGGCCACCGCGAACCGCCGCCAGAGAGCATCCGTTGCCCAAATGACAGCTAATCAGCCGCAAATCGGCAGAATCGCGGTTCAGAATTTGAGCCGCCCTGCGAGTACAATATTGATGGCTAATGCCGTGAAAACCGTAGCGGCGAATCCCCTCTTGCAGCCATTCGTAGGGGCCGGGATAAACGAACGCAGCGGGCGGCAATTGTGCGTGAAAAGATGTATCAAAAACTGCGACTTGCGGCACATTTGGGAGGATTTTTTCAACGGCTTCGATACCTTCCAAGTTAATTGGATTATGGACGGGAGCAAACTCAGATAAACGGGAAATTTCCTGTTTGACGAACGGCGAAATCAGCGTGCTTTGCTGATACTTTTCCCCGCCATGTACGACGCGATGACCGACAATATCAATCTCGTTTAAACTGTTAATAACTTGAGTTTCACCCTGCCACAGAGTCTGTAGCATTCGGGCGATCGCCCCTGCGCGAGAATCCGAGGCAATTTCTTCCTCAAAGCTATGGCCCGCAGCAGTTTTGACTTGCAACTCCCCCGTACCTTCGCGGTGAGTCCAGTCTATTTTTGCTTCCCACAGAGGTTGTGGCGGGCGATCGGGAAGCGTGTCATTTAATTCGTACAAGCAGCTTTTTTGACTGCTAGAACCTGCGTTTAAAACTAATATTTTCATGGTAATTGGGAATTGGTAATTGGTAATTGGGCATTGGTAATTCAGGGCTTGCGCGCTGCGACCTCAGAAACCGGGTTTTTACTTTTTCTGCTCGCTGGAACCAAGTATTTTGCTCAAAAACCCGGTTTCAGGCTGCCCATATTAATTGTTAGTTATTAACTAATGATGGCTTTATTAAGAAACATATCAAAATATTAAGTATTAATGCAATCTGTAGCCAACGGTTACGGCTGTTTGATATACCTTCATCATCAGATTTTCATTGATTAAAGTTTAAGGAGCCGATCGCCATGTTGACAACAATTTTATTAACCGTTGCGCCCAGAACCGTAGAATGGAGCCCTACAATTGGGTTAATTATGGTTCTGTGCAATGTTCTAGCAATTGCTTTCGGCAAATTAACAATCAAGCATCAGAGCACAGGTGGCGCAATGCCATCGTCGAGTATGTTCGGCGGTTTTGGTTTGGGTGCAGTATTGGGAACCACCTGTTTTGGTCATATTTTGGGTGCAGGTACGATTTTAGGATTGTCTTACATCGGTGCGATTTAGAAGCTCTGGGTGCGCTGGGGCGCACCCGATCCACAATTTCAAGTACCGGGTAAATTGCGGAGGTTTTCATCTAAGTGCGATCGATCGCCCAAAACCTCCAGCATCGGCCCGCGGACATCAAACTTGACAATACTAATAGAAGCTGCTAAAGCGGCGATGCGATTGCGATAACTTCCCAAATCAATCCCCAACAAACTGCACAGCATAATCCGAATAGTCGCCTTGTGGGAAACCACCAAAACATTACCATCCTTGTACTTTTCCTGAATTTCTGCGATCACTAAGGACGATCGGCTAGCAATTTGCACAGAAGTTTCCCCCTCATTCGGTGCATTCCAAGCGGGTTCCGTCAACCAATTAATATACTCTTGGGCATATTTTTCGCGGACAAATTCAACCGTTTCACCTTCCCATTTGCCGTACTTAATCTCCTTCAATCCATCGCGAAATTGCATTTCAATTCCCAGCGCATCGCACAAAGGTTTAGCAGTAGCAATTGTGCGCTTCATCGGGCTGAGATAAACAGCACTCCAAGGTAATTTGGCGTAAGTTGCAGCAAACTGTTCGGCCATCATAGAACCTTCCGGTGTCAATTCCGGGTCGAGGTCGCCGCAGAAGCCGCCTGTTTTGCTGTAAACTGTTTCACCGTGTCGCAGAAAGTAGATTTTTAAGCTCATATAGATATCTTATTTCATTGGTGAACAGGATTTTTTTAACCACAGAGGGCGCAGAGGGCGCAGAGTCAGAGAAGAGAGAGATGAGTAATTCCGATACCTACGGATTTGATATTGATTGTATTTGAATTTTATCAGATTAGCAAAAGAGTTGAAAAAACTCTTTCAAATCATCAAGAGCAGGATTATTCCAATCCCAAATCTCTTTTTTGTGTTCCATAACATAATCAAACCCAGACATACTGCATTTCCTTCCAGCCTGCTTCTGTTCCTGATTTGAGCAAGTATCATATCTAATATAGTTGCTAATCCAGAATTTATCAAAATCTTTCTGGTTGATTTCCTTTCCCTGGCTTTCTAGGCAAGTTTTCCAGCTATCCAAACAATCAGCGTAAGGGGAATCTTTCGCCTTGATTGCCTTTAAAAGCGTTTCCAGTTCGCCTTTACCTCCAACATTTGTAAAGTAACAAGCCAATTTTGCATTTGTTCCATAATCTGTACAAATATCGATAAATTGCTTAGTGCTTGACAAGCTTTCAGCTTTAAACACTGGTTCTATACATCTATCTACGAATTTCAGCCGTTCTTGCTCTGAATAATTATCAATATCAATAATAATCCCTATTTTTTCGATATCTTTTCGGTCAATCTTTCTTATTGAATTTTTCAAAGCTTTGATTAACTCTGTTTCGCTCAAGCCTTCCAAATTTTGATAATCATCTATATAAATAGGTTTTTCTACCTGGATATCGCAGTTTAGTTTCTCAACCATTGCCTGCATGAAAATTCTATCATTTTTACTTTCTACTATGACAATATTACTCACCTCTGACTCCTTCTTGATGCTCTAGTGCGTAATTCAAAGTTTCCAAATCGAGCCGACTTGCGATTATTTGATTTGTTTTGAGTTTCCTTGCTAGTTCAAAATATGCGCTGCTGCATTTTTGATTAAATTCTAAACCAACATCAGCAAATGCTTGCAACATCTCTAAACTGTGAGTTGTGGCAAAAATTTGGGTATCCATTTCAACTGCTAACCTAAACACAATTCTCCAAAAATCTCGCTGATTAGTATAGTGAATCCCATTTTCTATTTCATCTATCAACAGTATTTTGTGTTCACTGTTTACCAGTTTCAGGATAATGTCTGCAACTCGATTAATTGCATCTCCAAATAATGAAAGAGGCAAACGGCTTTCACCCTTTCTTCTTAAGTACAGCGTCGGTTCACCAATAGAAAAACTTTCTACTGATTCAATCGCCGGATCGATAACTTGAAAAGCTTTCAGAACTTCGCTATCTTTCTCATCTAAACGTGCTCGATCGTAAGCTGCTGTGAGTTCTTTTCCAGAAATTCTGATAAAGGAGGGAATGATTGCTACTTCATCAGTATCATCATCAAGAGAAATTCTATCAATATTTGTTGATCCACTGGAACTGGCTATTAAAGAGGACAGAAAAGGATCTTCTTCGTTTATTATCAACTTAATAGTTATTACAGATACACCTGCCTTATCTTTTGGTAAAGAATCTATTATACCTTGACTAGCAATCTTATCAACTAGAGTTGTTGTAAAAATATTGAAGAGTGACTCTCTCACTATTTCTACTCGATAATCTCGATAATTATCCCGTGATCCAATAATTACTATAATTTTATTTTTCTCAAGCAAATGAAACAAATTATCCCATGCTCTCTTAGGCATAGCCTTTAAAGCTTCTGATGACTCCCTTCTTAGCTCTCTTAGCATTTCTATGCTACTCGCTTTGGGAGCAACATAGAGAACAAGTGCTTCTAGCAAGGCTGTCTTGCCGGCATTGTTTTTACCGCCGATTAAGTTTACTCTTTCAAACCCAGAGATTTTGATTTTCTCAAAGCACCTAAAATTTTGGATTTCTATTTGCTTAAGCATTACCAATTCCTCATGAATATCTAAATCCTGAATTACAGCAGATTTATTCTAAAACAAATAGATAGCCCGTAGGGAAACGGCACTGCCGTGTCCTAATTCACGATCGCGCGCCGGATACAGCATTACCGTTTCCCTACCCAGAATATCACTAGCCCGGTGCACCCGATCGCACACCTTGATCTCCCGTCACCTCCGAACCTTTCGTTTCCTTCGGCGCTTCCGACGAAACCGCGCCCGCGTGCGGCCACTTCCAGTCACGAATTTCCGGCATATCGTCACCGTATTTAGTGATATACTCCCTGTGAGCGATCAGTTTGTCCCGCATCGCTTGTTTACCGTAAGCTGCAACAGAACTCAGTTTCGGAACGCGATCGAGTACATCGCCAACTAAATGGAAGCGATCGAGATCGTTGATCACCACCATATCAAACGGCGTAGTAGTCGTCCCCTCTTCCTTGTAACCGCGAACGTGAATGTTCGAGTGATTAGTCCGGCGGTAAGTCAAGCGGTGAATCAGCCAAGGATAGCCGTGAAAAGCAAAAATCACCGGCTTATCCTTCGTGAACAAAGCATCAAAATCGCGATCGGACAAACCGTGAGGATGTTCGCTAGCAGGCTGAAGCGTCATCAAATCCACCACATTCACCACCCGCACCTTTAACTCAGGATAATCGCGGCGCAGAATGTCAACAGCAGCCAAAGTTTCCAGAGTCGGAACATCACCCGCGCAAGCCATCACCACATCCGGTTCGCCACCTTTATCATTGCTAGCCCACTCCCAAATACCGAGGCCGGCCGTACAATGTTTAATCGCAGCATCCATATCCAAATACTGCAAAGCCGGCTGCTTCCCTGCAATAATCACATTCACATAGTTGCGACTGCGGAGACAGTGGTCAGTTACAGACAGCAAAGTGTTCGCATCCGGTGGTAAATAAATCCGCACCACTTCCGCTTTCTTGTTAATTACGTGGTCAATAAAGCCCGGATCTTGGTGAGAAAAACCGTTGTGATCTTGCCGCCAAACGTGAGATGTTAGTAAATAGTTCAGAGAGGCGATCGGTCTGCGCCAAGGAATATCGCGAGTAGTTTTCAACCATTTAGCGTGTTGGTTGAACATCGAATCGATGATGTGAATAAACGCCTCATAGCAAGAGAAAAATCCGTGCCTTCCTGTTAGCAAATAACCTTCCAGCCATCCCTGACACAGATGTTCGCTGAGGACTTCCATCACTCGGCCATCGGGAGACAAGTGCCCGTCGTCCTCCGGTAAAGTTTCGGCCATCCACTCCCGACTCGTCACTTCAAACAGCGGATCGAGTCGATTAGAGGCCGTCTCATCCGGCCCCACAACTCGGAAATTAGCATTTTCCTGATTGAGTTTCATCACATCTCGCAGGAAACGCCCAGTCACGCGAGTTGCTTCACCCATCCCAGTACCCGGTTTTGGCACGTCTACGGCGTAGTCGGCAAATTCCGGCATTTTCAAGTCTCGCAGCAGCAGACCGCCGTTAGCGTGCGGATTTGCCCCCATCCGTCGATCGCCCTTCGGTGCAAGTTCCGCCAATTCTGGAATCAATTTACCATTGTCATCAAACAGTTCTTCCGGCTTGTAGCTTCTCATCCAATCTTCCAGGAGTTGGACGTGTCCGGGCTTAGAAGCCATTTCTGCTAATGGAACTTGGTGCGATCGCCACGAGCCCTCAGTTTGCTTACCGTCAACCTGCTTCGGCCCAGTCCAACCTTTCGGAGTCTTCATCACAATCATCGGCCACTGCGGGCGGCCAGAAAAGCCGTGAGTCCGGGCTTTTTCCTGAATCGCCTTAATTTCGGCGATCGCAGCATCGAGAGTTGCAGCCATCAACTGGTGCATCGTCTCCGGGTCTGAACCCTCGACCCAATAAGGCTTGTAGCCGTAACCCACCATCAAACTTTCCAATTCCTCGCGGGGAATGCGCGCCAACAGCGTCGGATTGGCAATTTTGTAGCCATTCAGGTGCAGAATCGGCAACACAGCCCCGTCCCGAATCGGGTTAAGAAACTTGTTAGAATGCCAGCTAGCAGCCAGCGGGCCGGTTTCCGCTTCCCCATCACCAACAACAGCCGCCACAATCAAATCAGGATTATCGAAAGCCGCACCGTAGGCGTGGACGAGGGCGTAGCCGAGCTCCCCGCCTTCGTGAATCGAACCCGGAGTTTCCGGGGCGACATGGCTGGGGATACCGCCGGGAAACGAGAACTGTTTGAACAGCCGTTGTATCCCCTCGGAATCTTGGGAAATGTTCGAGTAATATTCGCTATAAGTGCCTTCGAGATAGGTGTTAGCCACCAAACCGGGCCCGCCGT
The DNA here is from genome assembly GCF_013299165.1 of Microcoleus sp. bin38.metabat.b11b12b14.051. NCBI lineage: Bacteria > Bacillati > Cyanobacteriota > Cyanophyceae > Oscillatoriales > Microcoleaceae > Microcoleus > Microcoleus sp. bin38.metabat.b11b12b14.051. Next base: position 34,255 of record NZ_JAAFKD010000009.1, on the reverse strand, counting down.
GTCCGGGGCCTGCGATGTAGATAGCGTTGATGTCTTGCGATTTAATAATCCGGTTGAGGTGAACGTAGATGAAGTTGAGGCCTGGAGTAGTGCCCCAATGTCCGAGGAGTCTGGGTTTAACGTGTGCGAGTTTGAGGGGTTCTTTGAGTAGCGCGTTGTCGAGGAGATAGATTTGTCCGACGGATAGGTAATTTGCAGCGCGCCAGTAAGCGTTGATTTTGCCTAGTTCTGAGTCGGAAAGCGGTTTAAATTGGGGGATTTCGGTCGTTCTTAGCATCATACGCGATTCAATCCTGAGTTTAGTTCTTGGTTCGGTAAACTTTGTTTTGAAATTATGATGGGGGCCTAGAAACCGGGTTTTTTGCCGAATCTGCGGGATTCAACAAAGTATTTTCGTAAAAAACCCGGTTTCTTTGTCGGAGTGCGTAATTTATGTTTACTCCATATTTCACAAGTAAACAATTGAATTGTACCAATTTTATCTAGATAAAACTTTAAATCAACGTTAATTTTTGAGTAACCAGCACGCTATGATCACGGCAGAAAACCCGGAGGTTGTGAGGGGTAAAAGCCAGCAATCAAAAAGATACTTCTCTAGATAGATGTAAGAATGGTTTATATTACATATGCAGATTTTAAATTGTGGAGCTATAATGAAAAAGTTAAACATTAAATCTGAAGGGGGCCTTAATGCTACCTGTTAAGAAAAAACTTGTCACCGATGAAGCAATGCGTCCAGTTGCAGTATTGATTGATTACGAGGACTGGCAGAAAATTGAGCAATTGTTAGAGACTCTGATAATTCAAAAGACAGAAACAAGTAATTTAGCAAAGTATGCGGGTGTCATTAAACTTACTCAAGACCCGTTAGATTATCAGAAACAAATTAGGGAGGAGTGGGATTGAGTCAAGCTTTAATTGTGTTAGATACCAATGTAGCTTTGTACTACTTGGGCGGTCGCTTAATAAATCCATTACCAGCAGGACAATATTTTGTTTCAGTTGAAAATATCAAATAGTCAAATATGGCATAATATAAATATTCGTTTCATAGCCTTCCACCTATGACCGCCCAAATCACCCTAAATTTGCCAGATGAAGTCTATCACCAAGCAGAATTGCTAGCGCAGCAATGCCACCGCAGCGTGAGCGAGATTCTAGTCGAAACTCTCGAAACTTTTCTGTTACCAACTTCAAAACCAGTATCAGAATTGTCTGATGCAGAAGTAATCGCTCAGACTAAACTCCGGCTGCAACCAATTCAAGAACAACGATTAAGTGAATTGCTAGACCGCAAACAAGCCGGTACAATTCTTTCAGTAGAACAGGATGAATTACAGGAATTAATCCACATCTATGAAACTCGACTTTTGCGACAAGCTCAATCCTTAAATGAAGCTGTGCAGCGCGGCTTGCTCGAACCATTAAAAGGATAATCAAAATGGCAATTTCCGAACAAGTTAGAGCCAGAGTTCGCACACAAGCTCAAAACCGATGCGGTTATTGTCGCAGTTTACAAATGTATGTCCTGGGAATACTGGAAATTGACCATATTATTCCTAAAGCAATGGGCGGTACTGACGAGGAAGAAAATCTCTGGCTGGCTTGTAGTCTGTGCAATAATTACAAAGGAACTCAAACTGACGCATTAGATCCCATCACGCAAACGCGCGTTAAGTTGTTTAATCCGCGCACTCAACAATGGTCACAATATTTTGCTTGGAGTGAGGACGCTACGGAAATTATTGGACTTACAGATTGCGGTCGTGCTACAGTTATAGCACTACAACTAAACAATAATATTGCTGTTACTGTCAGGCGTCAGTGGGTTAGTGCTGGATGGCATCCGCCAACAGAATCAAGCATTTTATAACAAATATTATAGCCAAAAACTTATTGCAGAATAAGGAATTACCGAAGCCCTAAAATAACAAAGGCTCCTTAAGGAACCTTCGCCAAAATTTTTATTTTGGTATTCAGAACGTCTTTACCGGAATTCCTCGACCCCGTGGGTAACGGGATGTCATGATTAGATCATGTCTGCTGCATCCATAGGTCTAATATAATTCATGGTTTGGATCTGTGTAAAGTTTTACTCAAGAAAAGTATTAAAAATTTCCAGTGTGGGCGATTTGTGGTATGGTATGCTTTATAGTTCTGGATTGCCGCAGTTTTGTTCTGAAAGTCGATCGCACATATGGCCTTTTTGCCGGCTGAGGAGATTTTAGGCCAACGTGAGGTTATTAGATCGACCTTAGAGCCGCGAGAAGCCCCAGCAGATTACCTTTTGGTGATTCTGCCACACGCCACGCCACAAACAGATAGCACTGGATCTCTCTAATGCTACTTATAGTCTGTCGCTACTTATAGTCTGTCAGCCTATGATGATTCTTGTTAAGTCTTGACCGTTCTATGGATATTACAGAGCAATTTGGTAGGAGAGTTAGACATTTCAGAAAGCTCAGAAATCTTTCACAAGATCAGCTTGCAGAACTATCTGAATTACATCGTACTTATATTGGCTCAGTTGAACGAGGAGAAAGGAACATAACCCTCCTTAATGCCAAGAAAATAGCTAATGCACTATCTGTGAGCCTAGCTGAACTGGTAACTGATGATGACTGAAAGAAAACTAGATCAAATCTTAGCAAAATATCAAAAATCATTTGTTGCCAAGGTTTATGCAGAAGAAAATGAAGAACACGATTTGTTAATGGATGTGTTTGGCATTTCTCCCATAATCAAAAAAGAAAATAAGCAGTATTGGGGACGTGAGCTAGGTATGTGTTGGCAATTGTTAGTTATTGAAATATGTAAAGCATATTGCAGTGGTTTTCAGCCAGCATTTAGAGTGGGTAGCGATGAACCATGTGACCTGATTGTTGATGGATACGCAATAGATACAAAATACCGTATTGGCTCAGGAGATTCTGGAACACTTAAAAAATTCAAATCTTACGGCCCACTACTTCGTACTCATAACTATGAACCAATCATCTTGATTCTTCGAGAAGATAATTTAGCCGCAGCTATTACGGCCTGTCTAGTTGGCACTTGGAAAGTTTATACTGGTAATGCTTCATTTGAATTCATACAAAGCATCAGCGGCTTTGATTTAAAATCATTTCTCACTGAAAGAGCGGGAGAATTCCCTGTAAACCGCTGAAATTATCAAGGCGTTTCTTAATTATTTCTATGTAGTCAGGTACTATTTCAACTCCAACATAACTAATACCAAGTTCTTTTGCCGCGAGCAATGTAGTTCCTGAGCCTGCAAAAGGATCGATGAGAATCGAGTCCTCTAAACGTGGCACAAATATTTCTACCAACTTTCTCATTAGGGCAATTGGTTTCACCGTGCAATGAACATTAAAATCTTCGGTTTTATCGCGTTGTATACCTTCTAGAATATTTGATTGAAAACCACCGAAATTATCTTTAGTGTAAAAAAGACCAGTACCGTACTCTAGTAAAGTTTCTAGATAATTATTGACAAGTGGTTTTTGTAGCACACAAATTGCTTCCCATTCATTTCGCAGACAACTGTGCCAACCCTCCCATTTCTCATAATTTTCATATCCTTTCTTCTCCAACTGTTGCTTAATGTTGACACCTTTAGGAATGCCACTTGGTCTTTTATAAACAACAATATCTCTGGCATAGAAGCCAGCACTTTCAAGTGCCACTTGTACGTGAGCAACAGTTCGCGTGCTATTAAAAACTAAAACTGTCGCACCAGGTTTGCAGATCCGAAAAAGCTCTTCACCCCATTCGCAGCACCACTTTTCATAATCCAGAATGTTGTTACGATTCCGTTCATACCATCTTTCGTTTCTAACTCCACCAGCTAAACCGCTACCATAGGGAATGTTTTTGACAAGGGTTTTACTTTCCTTGTTATTGATTCTTTCCATACGCCTTTGAATTTCTGAGTCATCCCATTTGTGACCAATAAATTCATAGTTATAAGGTGGGTCGGTGATACAGGCAGAAATGTAATTTTCTGGGAGTGATTTCATCACTTCACGACAGTCACCAATCAATATTTCATTTAAGGGAGGTTTGGTCATTTCTTGGAAAAATACTCAACATAATACTTATAGTACGCTTTCTAGTTCTGGATTGCCGCAGTTTGACAGTTGAATGAATATTAACCTGCTTTTGCCAAAGAACGAACTGTTAAGATTTCATCAGGGCGGAGAATTTCTATAGTAGAGATTGGGACGGCAATCACTGTCAGAGACTCACCAATAGCATTAAATACTTCCAACAGACAGCCCTCTTCACCACCACTAGGATGAGAAACAAAATCAACTAATGTTGCAATATCTCCTGCTTTGAGTTGATATTCTGGTAAGTCACGGGTTAAAGCAACTTCTTGATATAGCTCTAGGGTCATGTTAATTCTCCTTAAGAGGTTTGAGGGTCACAAACTGAAATTTTCCATCAATCCGTCGCTGTAGCCAAATTGTAACAACAAATAGGTTTATGCCATTTGTACCAACGAGTTCTCCTATAACTTGATAAAAGACTCCATACTCGTTGTTCCTGTCTTCAACAGCCTCACCTACTCCCACAACTGACTGGATGGCGGCTCTGAGTGCTTCTGGGTTTGCTGAGGTAAATCCAGCCCGTGCCAAAAATTTTGACTTATCATTTCTGGCTTTTTGCACAAGTAAGTAGCCGGTTATCTTGTCGTCTGGGATGATCACATCTTCTGGAATCTTCACCCTGAAACCTCTCCATCCTTTTTATGTTGATTGTGCCATACAGAAGCCAAAGAGTTTGTATCGTTCTGGATTGCCGCAGTTTTGTCGTGAAAGTCGATCGCACATATGGCCTTTTTGGCGGCTGAGGAGATTTTAGACCAACGCGAGGTTAGGGATAGGGTGGGTGGTGCGATCGATCGCACAAATGATATAAAACTGACTAATTTAACCGAAATTAATACTGAGTCAGTGCAAATTATGCAAAATAGAGCGATCGCACTTTCATCAAGGTGTTGATAAAAGTGCGATCGCACTTTTGTTGGGATTGGGAAAAATGGCGATCTTTTTATCTCTCCATTTATAAACAAAACTCAGGACAAATTACTGCACAATCCGAGCCTATAACTCCTCTTCGTCTTTCGACCCTCCCGACCCAAAAAACTGATCTGCTGTAATGTTAGACTTGAGGTTTTTACAACGCTGTTTTATCAAATCTTCAAACCCTGCAAGCCTTCCCAGTTCTTGACCGCTACCAACTTTAACAGTAATTCCCTGGATTAAATCTTCCATTGTTATGTTTACCATGCCACAAAGACGAAAAGCCTCTATTGTTTCAGGATCATCAGAACTTCTACCTCCGAAAATTATCGTTCTCATAATGCCTTGTTTGCGGGCAATGTTTTCCTCTTCAGGTGTCAAAGTTATTTTGATATATGTTTCGTAGTAAGCTCCTCCCAAAGGCCCTTTCTTCTCTGTACGGTCAGCGGAAAATTTCATAGTCAACTCCTGTGGAATAATAGACATTACGTTGTTAAACCAAAAATATTTGATAATAACAACTGTTTTATACCTTTTCCGGCATAGAGTGAGATAAGAGTGGACTTATCTCACACTGTACTCAATTAACAAAAATCGTTTAGATATAGTACCCCTTGCCATTGCACTTTTGGCAAACTGCCTCTCTAACAGCTTTTTCAGGCTTTATTTTTCCTGTGCCGCCACACGAAGGGCATTTTTTTCCATCTTTTGCTTCAAAAGCATTGGGGTCTCTTATATCAGGGGGTTTCTCATTGGCCATGATTTAGCTCCTGTAATTGTCGGCTGACTAATTGATAGAAAATAAAGCAGGTATCGAATCTTAATGCTTAGTTCTACCATGTTGTCCACTATACTCAATACAAGTAATACAAGCCATAGCTGTTTGAGAAGAATTATCCCAAACCCAACCAACAGGTCTAGCGTTAGAAACTTCTGGTTCAGAAGCATGATGAAAAGATACTTGTAGATTATCCTCTACGGCTACCATCCCTGAAGGAAGGGGGGCAAAGTCACCTGTTTCTGGATCGTGCATATGTGGCATGAACACACCTAAACCATATTCAGATAACTTCTTCAACATCTCTTGCACTTCGGGTGTAGCAATTGCCTGTTGAGCTTTTTCAACTATTTCGTTCATTTCACTTCTTCTCCACAATGTTTCTGGTTTGTCCGCAAGTCTTCCGACTGGCTAGAACCCATCGGAATCTTTTGTTACACGATTATCGTATAGCAAATGATTTATCGTATAGATGTTTCTTAAGGAAAAATATAGGATTTCATTGTCCTTTACATGATTTCCTGATATGGCGTTCTCCCTTGGCAAGCGCCTCAAGGCTACCCGCGAAGCACTCGGATTAACCCAAGAGCAAGTCCTAGAGCAGTTAGAGCTGCGCTACGGGATAACCCTGAGCCAACAAGCCATATCGTGTATCGAAAACGGCAAGCGCAAAGTAGACGCCGAGAGGGAGCTACCCGCCTTCGCCGCCGTCTACAGCAAACCTATCGATTATTTCTACGAAACTCTGGAATTGCCTGCGGCATCGCCAGCCACACCCGCACCCAAGCGCCGCTCAGCAGTCACCGTTGACATGGAAGCCCTCACTCACCGAGATAAACTAGAACTAGCAGCAGAATTAATTCACAACGTTTTGCAAGAAACCTAACTAATAGGGATATAGCCCTACAATATCAAATAGATACATAATTCATAAATCAAATAAGCTCTATGACAATCCCAGAATTAGAAGCGCAACTCAAGGCCTTAACGCCAGCAGAGAAAGCAGAGGCAATTCGCATCTTAACCCAGAGTCTCAAAAACAGCGGACGCTCTATTACAAAAACTCCCGGCGTGATGGGTGGCGACGCTTGTATTGACAATACTCGCATTCCCGTTTGGTTGCTCGCTAGCTATCGCAATGACGGCGCTACCGATGCTTTTATCTTAGATTGCTATCCCCATCTGGGTGCTGCTGATTTAGTAAATGTTTGGGCTTATGCTGAAGCTTACCCTGACGAAATTGAGGAAGCAATCAGATTGCAAGACGAGGCTGACGAAATTTTAGATACACCTGAAAATATCCCATAAACCTATGGCGCGTATTTATGCAGACGAACACTTTCCCCGGCAAGTTGTGCAAAACCTGCGTTCTTTGGGGCATGATGTTTTGACTGTTCAACAAGCAGGAAACGCTGGACTACCTGATGAGGATGTATTAGCATTTGCTATCGTTGAAAGTCGGGCTGTTTTGACCGTAAATCGGCGCGATTTCTTTCAACTGCACAAGCTGCAACCTGACCACTGCGGTATTATTGCCTGCACGCGAGATGACGATATTGCTAGACTGACTGCTAATATTAATGATGCGATATCTAATGCTGATACTCTGACGGGAAAAGTGATTCGAGTCTATCGTTCTGGGCCGCCGTCTATATCTTAATTGCATTCAAGAGACCTTATGCCCTACGACACTCTAACCCAATTCTCAGGACTGAAGTCCTTACTACAAACCTAAATTTGTGCAGTATTCGACCAACAAAGAAACCGGGCGGGCACGGGGGCACCGCCCCTACACCGTCCGGGTTTCTGAATAACTGAAAACTACACTAGCTTGAAGTTGTCTTCTTCTTAGTCGCAGTCGCAGTCGCCGCCTTCTTAGTCGTCGTTTTCTTCGCGGCAGTCGTCGTCTTCTTAGCAGTGGTTTTCTTCGCCGCAGTCTTCTCAGTTGCAGTCTCAGACTTTGCCGCCGCAGTCTTAGTAGACTTCTTCGACTTACTGCTAGATTTGCCGCCGCCCGCTGCTTCCTTCGCTGCTAACAAATCTAGTGCTTTTTGTAAGGTAAAATTCTCCACAGATTCATCCTTCGACAAAGAAGCATTGATATCGCCGTGTTTCACGTAGGGCCCGTAGCGGCCGTCGTAAACATTCAGGAGTTCTCCCGATTCTGGATGCGCGCCCAATTCCTTCAATGGTGTCGTTGATTTGCTGCCGCGGACGGCTTTCGGCTGCGATAATAACTCTAATGCCCGATCGAGCGTTATAGTCAAAACATCATCCGGCGGCTTGATCGATCGATAATCCTTACCAACCTTACCCTGGTCGTGCACCACATAAGGGCCATACATCCCCAAATTAGCCTGCACCTTCGCCCCCGTATCCGGGTGAGTACCCAACAACCGAGGTAGAGTCAACAAACTCACCGCCATCTCAACCGTCACGCTATCCTTATCCGTCCCCTTCGGTAAAGAAGAACGCTTTGGTTTCTTGTTCGTTTCCGAAACATCTCCTAATTGAACATAGGGGCCGTAATTGCCAATCAGCACATAAATCGGTTCCCCAGTCTCCGGGTGGAGACCCAATTTTTCTGGGCCTTCCGTCTTTTGCTTTAACAGAAAATCGACTTTTTCCGGGTCTAAATCTGCCGGAGTCAAATCCTGGGGAATCGATGCTTTTACCTGGCCTTCTTCGCTTTCAGATTCTAGATAAGCGCCGTATTTACCGATGCAGACTTTCGCCGTGATATTCTCCAATATCACAGTTCGGGCAACTTTCGCGTCAATCTGACTTTCTTGTTCCTTAACTTGGGTGGCGAGTCCCATTTCCCCTGTATAAAACTTTTGCAAATACGGCAGCCATTTCGCCTCGCCGGTGGCAATTTCATCCAGGGTTTGTTCCATGCGCGAAGTAAAACCGGTATCTACTAAATCAGGGAAATGTGTTTCTAATAAAGTCGTGACGGCGAAAGCAGTAAATGTCGGAATTAGCGCGTTAGCTATTAATTTTGCATATCCGCGATCGACAATTGTACCGATAATACTCGCATAGGTACTCGGACGGCCCACACCCTCGCTTTCTAGCATCTTCACCAGCGAAGCTTCCGTGTAGCGGGCGGGAGGTTGAGTCTCGTGCCCAACAGCCCCTACATCCTTGCAATTAGGCTTATCCCCCACCTTCAGCGCCGGCAAAATTACCTCTTGGTCTTCCAGCGCCGCATTTGGGTCATCGGAACCTTCTACATAGGCGCGCAAAAAGCCGGGAAAATCAATGCGTTTCCCGCTGGAACGGAAACCGGCATCTTCAACCTGAGTTAATACCGTGACGTGAGTTTGGCGCGAATCTGCCATTTGAGAAGCCACAGTCCGCTTCCAAATCAAATCGTAGAGGCGGAAATCAATCCCATCCAATCCCGTTTGCTGCGGCGTCCGAAAAGTGCTGCCGGCCGGACGAATAGCTTCGTGGGCTTCCTGAGCACCTTTGCTTTTGGTTGTGTATTTGCGCGGTTGGGGGCTGAGGTATTCGCTACCGTACAGTTCTTGCACACAACTGCGGGCTGCGGTAATCGCTTGTTCGGACAAATGCACCGAATCCGTCCGCATATAGGTGATAAAACCGCGTTCGTACAAACTTTGGGCAATTCGCATGGTTTCCCGCGCACCCAGTCTCAGCTTGCGGTTAGCCTCCTGCTGCAAAGTCGAGGTCGTAAACGGTGGCGAGGGTTTGCGGGTGACTGGCCGTTCTTCGATATTACCAACAGTCCAGGGTTTGTTTTGAATGCGATCGAGTAAAGCCCGCGCCTGTTCTTCGTTGAGCAAAAGTACGCGGCGGCCTGCGATAATTTGTCCGGTATTTTCATCGAAATCGCTGCCGTTGGCAACTTTTACGTTCCCGACTGTGACCAGTTTGGCATCAAAGGCACCCCCCTGTCCCCCCTTACCAAGGGGGGAATTGTCCGAAGCCCCCCCCTTACCAAGGGGGGGGTTGGGGGGGGTCAAAAGGGCTTTCAAATCCCAGTAGCTACCTTGGCGGAAGGCGCGGCGTTCCCGTTCCCGGCGTACCAAAAGGCGTACAGCGACTGACTGCACTCGCCCTGCGGACAAACCCCAGGCGATTTTCTTCCACAGTAGCGGAGAGAGGGTGTAGCCGACGAGTCGATCGAGAATTCGGCGAGTTTCCTGGGCTTGTACAACTCGATTGTCGATATCGCGACAGTGAGTGAGGGCGTCGCGGATAGCTTCGCGGGTAATTTCGTGAAACACCATCCGCTTGATAGGAACTTTTGGTTTGAGGATTTGCAGCAAATGCCAGGAAATGCTTTCGCCTTCCCGGTCTTCGTCAGTGGCTAGAATCAGTTCTGTAGCGTCTTTTAGCGCGTCTTTGAGTTCTTTAACAATTTTCTTTTTATCTTTGGGGATGACGTAAAGTGGTTCAAAATCTGCCTCCACGTTTACGCCGAGTTGCGCCCATTTTTCACCTTTAACGGATTCTGGTATTTCTTCGGCGGAGGATGGGAGGTCACGCACGTGTCCCATCGATGCCTCTACCCGATAGTTTGAGGGCAGGAAGTTGCGAATGGTACGGGCTTTGGTGGGAGATTCGACGATGACTAAGGTTGACATGGCATCTTTTTATATATGGATGGCGGCGCAGTTAGAGTGTCTAATTTACAGAGTGTAGGTCGGATGTCAAGGCTTATGGGAACTTTCGGCGATTATTTCAAACTACCTTAATTTTTAAGTTACTGCCGATCGGGTTGCAGGATACAAGCTGATGGGATTTTACTGCTTTCGGCGCAGAGGCTGGGAACCCTTGTCTCTGCAAGATGCAACGGATGTCTCACCTGACTCTAGCAGAATTGGCGGTAACTGGATGCTGAGACTGCTGGATGGGGGCGGATGGTTCCTCAATTTTAGATTTAAGATTTGAGATTTTAGATTGGGAAAGATTTGATGGTTTCCCTGCAAAAAAGGCTCATGAGTTACGCACAAAGATCAGAGAAACCGGGTTTTTCACCTAATCTACGGGTTATAGCGAATAATTTTCGGAAAAAACCCGGTTTCTGGCCACCCGTGCGTCAAGGACTGACTATAAATGCGATCGACTATTTGACCAATTCTCGATCGCATTTACACAAGCAGTCGATCGCCATCACCAGCTAACATCAGATATTCTGGGACTAATTCTTGATACCATTTTGGGAGCGCATTATTATAAACACTATGCGTATAGCAGTTCTCAGAAAGATGAGGTATTAACCAATTAATCCCTCAATCCCTCAATCCCCCAATCCCCCAATCTAAAATTCTTCAATTCTTCAATCAGAACCTGTACCTCACATGAGTGAGACTCGGCTATATCTTGTCCCGCAGCACCCTACGAGACTTCTGGGAGTTTCATCCAGATGTTGAAGAAGCACTGAAAACTTGGTACTACGAAGCATCTCACGCGGATTGGCAGAGTCCAGCCGATATTAAAACTGCTCATCGTAATGCCAGCATCATTGCTAACAATCGTGTAGTTTTCAATATCAAAGGCAATACCTATCGACTGATTGTGGCAATTCGCTATGACATTGGAATTATTTTTATACGATTTATTGGTACTCATGCCGAGTATGACAAAGTAGATGCGGAAACTATAGCAATCCTAAATCATTATCCAGTCCGTTCATCAGTGTAATTCTTGTAGGGGCAACCCCCCGTGGTTGCCCTCTTTAGTTGACGCTCTTGGTAGGCACGGGGGCACTACCCCTACAAATATGTACAAATCATTTAGGATTGCTATATCTAAACAGAGGTTGATGTATGGAATTGCATCCGATTAGAACTGAAACAGATTATCAGAAAGCCCTGCGAGAAATCGCATCACTGTTTGATGCAGCCCCGAATACCCCTGAATGCGATCGATTAGATATCCTCAGTACCTTGGTGGAAGCCTATGAAAAGGCGCACTTCCCGATCGCAGTACCAGATCCAATCGCAGCAATTCAATATTATATGGATACCCGTGGATGGTCTCGAATCGATCTAGAGGTATGTCTTGGCAGTCGAGATAACGTGTCTGATGTGCTATCTCGTAAACGTTCCCTAACCTTGGAGATGATTCGCAAGTTAAATCAAGAATTGGGGGTTCCGGCTGAAATTTTGATCCAGCCATATCATTCGGTACAAACGTCTGCCTAATAATGCCCATGCACACCGATCGCCCAACCTCTATTGTTAACTCACGGCGATCGGAATATTGTAGAAAATATCAAAAAGATTGCGCCAAATATCTTGAAAACTATGGCATTTGAATTTGACCATCTATTCATCTTGACCGATGTTGGTGCCCCGGAAGCCGATCGCCTATCATCCTTCGGTTTAGCCGAAGGGCGCTCTAGAATTCATCACGGACAAGGTACAACCAATCGCTGTTTCTTTTTCCATAATGCGATGTTGGAGTTGTTGTGGATTCACGCTCCTGATGAAGCGCAATCTGAGCCAATTCGTCGGACTCGTCTGTGGGAGCGATGGCGTCCCGCCCCGCAAGCTACGACAAATCGCGATCGTGGCGCCTGTCCCTTAGGCATCTGTTTGCGTCCAACCAGAGGTTCTGAGAACACAGTTGCATTTTCTAGTTGGGCATATCATCCGCCTTATTTCCCTGAAACGATGAGTATTGCGGTGGCCACAAATAGTGATGTCTTGACTGAACCCATGCTGTTCCAAACTCCCTTTGGTAAGCGTCCAGATCGAGACCCTGCTGAGAGGTTACAGCCTTTGAATCACGGTGTTGGTTTTCGCGAAATTACTCGTGTAGAATTAGTCAGTCCTGCTGCAAATAATCCGTCACCAGAACTTCAAGCAGTGCTTGAGACAAATCAGCTAAAGCTGCGGGGAGGCTCGGAGTATTGTGTGGAGCTTGGTTTTGATGGAGAAATGCAGGGGCAACCGGTAGATTTCCGACCTGGATTGCCGCTGATTATCAGTTGGTAGCGGGAGCATCTCATTTTTGCAACGCCGCATTTTTTTGTTTGAGTGCGAGCGAGGACGCTCGCACGGGCTTTTATAACCTGGGCTGTGCGAGGACGCTCGCACTCTTAAAGCAAAACTGAAATGCTCCCATAATGAGTTCTGTAAGATTTCGGTGTCATGCCCGTAAGCTGCCGAAACTGTTTGCTCAGATGGCTGTGGCTATTGAACCCACATTCTCAAGCAATTTCCATAATCGATCGCTCTTTTTGCTTCAACAAATCCTTGGGAGCATCTCATTTTTGCAAAAAACATTTTTTATTTGAGTGCGAGTATTATATAGCTCGCGAGTATTATACAGCTTGCAAGCTATATAATACTCGCACTATAAATAATGCAAAACTGAGATGCTCCCAAATCCTTCGCCCGTTCTACTCGTTGCTGGAGTAGATATTGATAAGGAGCTATTCCGATCGCCTGTTTGAACATATGGCTAAAATGAAACTGACTCATACCCAGCAATGCCGCTAAATCTGCAAGCTTAATGTCTTGACTTAGGTGTTCGTTTATGTATTCCAATACTAGAAGAACTTGACGCTCGGGCAAACCACCCTCGTAAATTGTCAGGCGCGGTTTGGCAGCAAAGTATTGTCTGAGCAAATGCACTGCTAGGATATTTGACAACGATTCGATGTAGAGTCTTCCGCCTAAATTCTCCTGTTGCAGTTCCGAAAGCATCATAATGCCGATCGACTCAATTTGTCGATCGCGCGTCCGAAATTCCGAGAGCAATTCCAGCCGCTCTGGATTCATCTCAAAGGCTTCAACAGCAACACTTTCGATGAAACGAGACGCAATCGGAATCTGCATCGGGCGATCGTCACTATCCCAACGGGCAAACAACGGCATCTTTGCAGGCGTTATGGAAATGTCACCTTTGGCGTACAGCCCTGCGTAGGTTTTGCCTCCCTGGATTTGCAGCAAGCGAACAGGGCGAGGTGATGCTTGGGCTTTGCGATCGCGCCGATCGCGATCGTAGAAACGACCCTTGGCGTAACCTTCGACGCTGCTGTGATTCGCCACCGGATACTGGACGCTGACGCTACCTAGCCGAAACCCACTCTATACAACCGATTGAGGGTGAATCTCGGTTTTTGTAAAGATATATTACAAGTTAACGATATATCGCGATAGGTCGCGATATATCGTTATACTGAAGTCTGTTGATTTAGTAGTGACCTATGTTTAGAAACTTTTTGTTCCGCTTTCCAGTATTGGCATTAGTGGGCGATCGAGGCGATCGCCCAGGGTTAGATTGGTTTGTATTCCAACATGACGAACATCACGGGAGAGAGCGCGGGAGACATCACGGTAAACATCACGGAAGACCTCCCCACCACGAATCACTTGATAGAAACTGGGGAGACGAACATCGAACTCGCCGAGGCGACATTAAATTTATTCTGTTGGAGATGCTTTCCGATGGGCCCAGTCATGGTTACAACCTGATCAAAGAAATGGAAAGCCGCTATGGTGAATTCCGTCGTCTCAGTCCTGGTTCAGTCTATCCCACACTTCAAATGTTAGAAGAAGGGGGCTATTTAACCAGCGAGCAAGTAAGCGGCAAGCGCGTTTATACCATTACTGATACTGGTAAGGAACTCCTAGCAGAGCGTTCCGAGCAAAGCCCGTCGGACTCTTCTAAAGAGATCCGCAATGTGCCTCCAGAATTCAGTGAATTGCGGAATACTGTAACTGAGCTATCTGCTTTAGTGATGCAGATAGCTCGCAGCCGTAACACAGCCCGAATGAGTCAAGTGCGCGAACTTTTAGAGCAAGTCAAACGAGATATTCACGGAATGTTGGCAGAAAAATCTGTTGAGGAGGATGTATAGTTCAATACGGTTGACAAATAGGTTTTTTGACGAATTTCTTCAGTCAACCATATGGCGGTAGGGGCGCGTGCCGGCGAAAAATTCATGAAATAATCGACTGTATAAAGGCCGGCACCCGCCCTCTCTTAAGTAAACTCCTGACATAATTTTGGTTGATTTTAAGGATAGAAGCCTGAGCCGACCGATGGATCTTTTTTTTCAAGTCAGGGGTGGAGCATAACGAGAGGGAAAAAGCACAATAATTGAAATTAAAGCCCAAAAATTGTTAGAGAACCGTTCAAAAAAAAATCCTGACTATTGCCTTAAAAAAGCGACAGTCAAGCCAAAGAGGCAAATATGGAGTTGGAAGGAAAACCGAGTTCGATAGGAACACCGATATCCGAAGTCGAAATAGATGCAGCCCTCGTCTACAGATTGTTAGAAAACCAGCACGCAGATTTGAAACACTTGCCAATTCATCTCGTTGATTCTGGTTGGGATAATGCAATGTTTCGGCTGGGCGACGAGTTGTCGGTACGACTCCCGCGCCGAAAAATAGCAGCCTCCCTTCTCGAAAACGAGCAAACTTGGCTGCCGATTTTGGCCGATCGGCTTTTTCTGCCTGTTCCAACCCCTTACAGGGTTGGCAAGCCAGCACAGGGCTATCCTTGGCCGTGGAGTGTATTGCCCTGGCTGCCCGGTGTGACTGCCGATTTAGAAGAACCTCATGCCAATCAAGCAAAATGCTTTGCCTCTTTCTTGCGATCGTTGCACGTACCTGCGCCATTTAATGCGCCATCAAATGCGTTTCGTGGCGTACCGTTGCAGCAGCGGGCAGCTTCTGTTGAGGAACGGATGCAACGGCTAAAGGCGAAAACTAACCCGATCGATCGAGAGATCGAGAATGCTTGGAATGTGGCTTTAAACGCGCCTGTTGACGTTGAAGCAACATGGCTGCACGGCGATCTTCACCCGCGAAATGTGCTGGTTGTCAACGGTGCGATCGCCGGGATTATTGATTGGGGCGACATGACATCAGGCGATATTGCCACAGATATTGCTGCTATTTGGATGCTTTTTGGCGATCGAAATGCACGCCAACGGGCGATCGTAGAATATACAAATGCTTCGGAAGCAACACTGCAACGCGCCAAAGGATGGGCGATACTTTTTGGTGTTGTGTTCCTAGACACAGGGCTAATTGACAACCCAAGGAACGCGCTAATTGGGGAGAAAATATTGCGCCGTGTTTCTGAATCCGGGCGGTTGTTAAAGTGATGGAGAATCTGCTGTTTGTAAGCACTTAGCGAGTCAGTCATGCCGAGAGATTAGTTATATTTTCTACATTGTGGCAGTTCCGATAGTTTGTAGTGAGGACTTCAGTCCGCATCCAAGAATAGGGCGAAAGCCCTAACGACGAACCATCAAAACCGTTTGTAGTGAGGACTTCAGTCCGCATCCAAGAGTAGGGCGAAAGTCCTAACGACGAAGCATCAAAACCGTTTGTAGTGAGGACTTCAGTCCGCATCCAAGAGTAGGGCGAAAGTCCTAACGACGAACCATCAAAACCGTTTGTAGTGAGGACTTCAGTCCGCATCCAAGAGTAGGGCGAAAGTCCTAACGACGAACCATCAAAACCGTTTGTAGTGAGGACTTCAGTCCGCATCCCAACAGAAGGACTTGCATTCAGAACGATCGAACCATCAAAACCGTTTGTAGTGAGGACTTCAGTCCGCATCCCAACAGAAGGACTTGCATTCAGAACGATCGAACCATCAAAAGGGAAATAGTTTGTCTAGTTGCGGTTTCAACCGCCAACTCCCCGCCGCAGCCCGAATTTCCGACAACAAACGTAGGCCCCGCTGGGATCGCGAAGCTGTAATCAGTTACAATCCAGTTTGGTAAATAATTTTTACGAGATCACTGCCCATTACAGCCTTCCCTAGCCTGTATTACCCAACCAGCCTGAAAATATGGATTTTGCTACTCTTGCAGCCCAGCTAAATGCTGGAACTATCTTACCCGAGGGAATTGTCATCATCACCCTCTTGGTGGTTCTCGTCGGCGATTTAATCGTAGGCCGCAGTTCCTCTAATTGGACTCCCTACGTTGCCGTTGCCGGTTTGCTGACCGCCGTCGGTGCCTTGTGTTTGCAGTGGGATAACACTAACACTATCTCGTTTCTGGGCGGTTTTAACAGCGATGCCTTGAGTTTGTTGTTTCGCGGAATTATCGCTTTGACGGCGGCTGTCACTATTTTGATATCCGTCCGCTACGTACTGCAAACCGGTACGGCTTTAGCGGAATTTATCTGCATTTTACTCACCGCGACTTTGGGGGGAATGTTCCTCAGCGGCGCTGATGAATTGGTGATGATTTTTATTTCGTTGGAAACTCTGAGTATCTCGTCTTATTTGCTGACGGGTTACACAAAACGCGATCCGCGTTCCAATGAAGCTGCTTTGAAATATTTGTTAATTGGTGCGTCTTCTTCGGCGGTATTTCTCTACGGTTTGTCGCTGCTGTACGGATTGTCTGGCGGCCAAACTACGCTAAGTGCGATCGCAGCTAACCTTTCTACTGTGAATAACGGTGAATCTCTCGGTTTAGTGATTGCATTGGTTTTTGCGATCGCCGGAATCGCCTTTAAAATCTCCGCAGTTCCCTTCCACCAGTGGACTCCAGACGTTTACGAAGGTTCGCCGACACCCGTTGTCGCGTTCCTGTCTGTCGGTTCCAAAGCAGCCGGTTTTGCCCTAGCAATCCGCTTGTTAACCAGTGCATTCCCCGCACTTACCGCCCAGTGGCACTTGGTATTCACAGCCTTAGCCATCCTCAGCATGGTGTTAGGTAATGTAGTGGCCCTCGCCCAGACTAGCATGAAGCGGCTGTTAGCTTATTCGTCGATCGCCCAAGCCGGATTTGTGATGATTGGTTTAGTAGCAGGAACCGAAGCCGGTTACTCCAGCATGATATTTTATATGTTGGTTTACCTGTTCATGAACCTAGGCGCTTTCGCCTGCATCATCTTGTTCTCCCTGCGGACAGGAACCGATCAAATCAGCGAATACTCCGGTTTGTACAACAAAGATCCGCTGCTAACATTAGCATTGAGTATTTGCCTGCTTTCCCTCGGTGGAATTCCGCCCCTAGCTGGATTCTTCGGTAAAATTTACCTGTTCTGGGCTGGCTGGCAAGCTGGACTTTACGGCTTAGTTATCCTGGCATTAATCACCAGCGTAGTTTCAATTTACTACTACATCCGCGTCGTCAAAATGATGGTAGTAAAAGAACCTCAAGAAATGTCAGACTCGGTGAAAAATTATCCGCCCGTTCGCTGGAATCTTCAAGGAATGCGGCCTTTGCAAGTCAGCGTTGTACTCACCTTAGTTGCCACAACTTTGGCAGGTGTCCTATCGAATCCTTTGTTTAACTTAGCAAACGATTCTGTCACCAAAACTCCGATGTTGCAATCGGCATTGAGTCACCTTGTTCCGATTTCGGCGGCAAAAGTCGAATCAAATCTTTTGTCTCGCAACGATTAATCTCAGCGAATCTTGAAAAATAAAAAAGCGCCTAATGTTTGATTAGGCGCTTTTTTATATCTTCAACCTGCGGAGGCAGGTTTTGTTTGTGTAGACGCGGTTTCAACCGCCCGGTCTTCTGTAATCAAATTCAAATCGCTGATGATTGTGATATACTATTAGTTATGATTTTTAACCGCAGATTTAAGCAGATTAACACAGATTAACGCGGATAAAATATAGTGGAGGTGTAAAAATGTTAGTAAAAATCAAGCCAAAGTTTCATACAATCAATGAATCGAATCAATGGTTGTTTCAAGAATATCTGGGAGAATCTGCAACAGTTTCTTTTACTTCGGTGTGGAAATGTTGGTGAGTGATATTTATGAACTGGTTGTATTCGAGACGGAGGAAATAGAAGTGCAGCAGTAACTATGTTCGTTGTGAAAACTAAAACCCTCATAAAAAGCCAACCCTCTCACAAAAAAAACAGGTTCGTAGTGAGGACTTTAGTCCTTCTTTTGTGCTGAAAACTAAAACCCGATCGCAAACACCTATTAAATACAAAATAAAATCGCATGAATGTAATCTGGCTGCTGTTAAAAGCTTCGTGGTTAAATGTTTCCATCGCCATCCTCACAGGCTTAATTAGTGGCGGTTGTAGCGCCCAATTAATTGCTCTGATCAACCGCGCCATCAGCGATAATGCCAATCAGAATTTAGTCTGGTACTTTGCCGGATTAGCAGTTTTAGCCCTCGTCACCGGCGTTATTTCCCAATTTTTGTTAATCTACCTTTCCCAAGAAGCTGTTTACAATCTGCGGCTGAGTTTAAGCCGAGGGATTTTGTCTTCTCCTTTGCGACACTTAGAAGAATTGGGCGCTAATCGCTTGATGGCTACTCTCACTGATGATGTGGGAACGCTTTCTAATACTATATTTTTGATTCCTTTTCTTTGCGTTGACATGGCCGTTGTTGTCGGCTGCTTGACTTATTTGAGTACGCTGTCTGGGACGGTTTTTGCAGTTGTATTTGCTTTTTTAGCTTTGACGATTGCTACGGTACAGTTGCTGCTGAACAAAATGCGAAAGTTTTTTGATTTGGCGCGGGAAGAACAAGATGTATTGTTCAAGCATTTTCGCAGCATTACTGAAGGAATTAAGGAATTGAAACTGCATTCGTCGCGCCGCCAAGAGTTTTTTGATGAAGAGTTGCAGGTAAGTGCTGCTGATTCCCGTGATTACAATTTGCAGGCGCTGAATACCGCTGCGGTGGCGACTGGAGTCGGACAGTTGCTATTTTTTATGTTGATTGGTTTGCTGCTGTTTGCTGTACCGAAATTTGTGCCAGTTTCTACTTCTGTTTTGTCGGCTTATATTCTGACAAGTACCTATTTGATGTCTCCGTTTCAGAATATTTTGCAGAGGTTGCCGGCAATTTTTCGAGCCAATACTGCTGTAGAAAAAATTGAGAGAATGGGATTGGCTTTGGCGAGTCAAGCTGAGATAACTGCTGCGGTTAAACCAGTTAAAACTGCTGATTGGCAAACACTTGAGTTGAAGGAGACTACTCACAGCTATCCGGGAGATCAGGAAGACAGCAATTTTATATTGGGCGAAATTAGTTTAAAGTTCCATCGTGGAGAGTTGGTGTTTATTGTGGGTGGAAATGGCAGCGGTAAGTCTACTTTTGCTAAGTTACTTACTGGTTTGTACATTCCTGAATCGGGAGAAATTTTGCTAGATGGACAGCGGATTACTAATGAAAACAGAGAGTGGTACAGGCAACATTTTTCGGCAATTTTTTCGGATTTCTATTTGTTTGAAAGGCTGTTGGGAATGACTAATCATGATTTGGACAAGCAGGCGGCTGAATATTTGCGAGAGTTTCATTTGGATAATAAGGTTGAGGTGAAAGATGGTGTTTTGTCAACTACGGCTTTGTCTCAGGGACAGCGAAAACGGTTGGCTTTGCTGACTGCTTATTTGGAAGATAGGCCGATTTATTTGTTTGATGAGTGGGCTTCGGATCAAGATCCGTTTTTTCGGGATATTTTTTACAAGCAGTTGTTACCGGAGTTGAAGCGGCGCGGTAAAACTGTGTTTGTTATCAGTCATGACGATCGCTATTTCGATTTAGCCGATCGCGCAATTAAACTAGATTACGGTAAAATCGAGTATGACCGACAACATGGATAAGTACCGCATCGTCGAAACTTTGACGGAAAATCAGGTTTCTGATTTGATGGATTTGTACAAAAACGAGTTTTGGTGCGACAAGCGCAGGCGGGAGGATGTGGTGCAAATGCTGGCCGCTACTGATGTTATCATTGGTTTGGTCGATGAGGGCGATCGCTGGAGTTACTCGATCCTGATAGCTTCATCTTCCTCAACCGACAGTTTAAGAAGGATCTGGCAACTGTCAGTGCTCAGGCCTCTAGTAAACTTTTTCTGAGTTACGATCGACCTTGGTGGCAAGAACTTTCTCCGAAGATTGAGAAGGGTCGTTCTGACACTGACTTGCCTGTGCGACAGTGCTATTACGTCGGTACTGAGACTGAAGGGCAAAACAAGGGAATGTCGCTAATGATGGCCAGCTATAATGATGACCGCGCTGCCTCATTCTGGGATGGTTATCTGCAACCCGATCGCTTCGGACTGCACAACCCACCCTATATGGGCCGTCACGGAGGTCAACTCAAACAAAGTCTGTTAGCACCTCACGATATGGTGATGGAGATCCAGCGGCAACTTAAAGAGATGCACAATTGTCAAATCCCTGACCCCTACGCAGCAATTTACCACGATTGGATGGAAGACCCGTTTGGCGGAGCCTGGTACTTTTGGAATCCTCACGTCCGCAGTTGGGATGTTGCGCCGCGCATCCGCCAGCCTTTACCTGGATATAATGTGTTTCTTTGTGGCGATTGCTATTCGGAAAATCAGGGCTGGGTTGGAGGGGCACTGAATACGGCCGAAATGGTTTTGGAAACTACATTTTGCTTGCCTCGACCCCAGTGGGTTAAGGATGAAAATTACTGTTTTGGGCCTTAATTGCAATTTAATCAATTTTATTCTATCAAGTCATTCAGTTGACAGTTGACCTGGGACAGTTGACAGCTTGGCCCGACTTGTGCTGAGCGTAGCCGAAGTAGCGGAGCCGAGGGGATGAGGGCGACCTCTCCCGGTCAGGAAGAGGATTGGAGTAATGAATAGTCTTCTTTTAATTTCTCCCTACAAGGGTTCCGGCTTTAAACCAATTCTTTCTGGTAATTTTAGATCGCAATCGGGCAGCAACTTGATTAACCATTTGTTGCCCGTTACCAAGATTGGGAAAATAGAAGAAATACTGTATAGCTCAATACGGTTCAGTTAAGATTGTCCGAAGAGAGGAACGAAGCAAACTGTGTCTATTTTTCATAGGTTTTTCCTGTTGGAATCTCTTATCCCAAGCCTATTGCTGTATAGAACCCATTTGACATCTTTAAGTTTTTGGGTTGGGTGACGAGAAATATAGAGATAAACCGGTTTCTGAGATTTACGCAAGGGGCGAGAAACCGGGTTTCTACGAGTTTTTGGGTTGGGTGACGAGAAATATAGAGAGAAACCCGGTTTCTGAGATTTACGCAAAATAGATATCAAATGGGTTCTATAGCTAAAAAACCCGGTTTCTGGTAGAAACCGGGTTTTTAAATTAGCTCAAAATTTCGTGTAAATTTTCGCCAAATCAGTCGCGATCGCTCATCAGTCGCTTACTTCCGCAAAGCGCCCACGCGCTCGGATGGAATTTCAGCTTTCAGAGCAGATTCCAAAGATGGAATTGCTTCTGTTAAGTCATCTGCTGCGGGTTTCGCGATCGCGCTCAATACGATCGCCGGAACTACACCCAGAAGCACAGCTAGGGATGTCGGGAACCAGAAGCGAGAATCCAAGGAAGTGACAGTGATAATTGCTCCGAAAGCAAAGTTTACCAAATAAACAATTAAAGGCAAACCCAATTCCGATCGCTCTAATTTAATCGATCTAGTTCTCCAAAAGAAAGCTGCTACCGACATAAACACAGCCCCCGTACCCATCCAGCCCGCCAAATTGCGGTAAGGCATCCCAAAGAAAGCCCCAAGTTCCTCAAACTCCCAAAAAGGCACAGCAGTTTGACTCATCGCCGGATCTAGTACAAAATCCCAAGCTGTCAATAATAGAGCGCCAAGGGCGATCGCTCCTATTTGGCGCACCCAGTTCAGTTCGCCTTTACCGCCAGCGAGTCCAGCGCGAGCAATTATATATGAAACCAGTCCTAGATAAAACCACGACAGGGGAATTGTAAACGGCACCAGCCCTGCAATTTTGTAGCCCAAACCGCTCAAATAGTGGTAATTGCCAAAGGGAAAACCCGTACTGGTTCCCAACAACTCGCTACTCAAAGATAAAAACACCGAAGGCAGCAAAAATGTCAAAGTTGCACCCAGCCCCAACGTCCGATAGGCATAGAGAGCAACCGCCGCTGCACCAAAAATGATATAAACTACTCCACCCCCAGCCATCCCCCACTGGAACAAAGTTTGTCCGGCGGGCGGTAAATTCATTACCAATTCGGGACGGGGTAAAATCAGCAGCAACCCTGCCAATCCAAAAGCCATTGACAAGACATGGGCTATCAGGCAAAAACGCTCAGCCATCAAAAGTTGCTTCATGGGACTCCTCGAAAAAATATCAGATGCAGAAAGCACTCGTTACAGTTTACAATTTTTTACAAAAAACCAACACGAACTGGGCACTGGCATTTTTTCAAGATTTGTGCACACCTCCGAGAAACCCGGTTTCTGATTGACTGGGACGGGCAAGATGCCCATCGCACAAACATTGTTGTTGTTTTTTGGGGTGGGGACGGGCAAGATGCCCATCGCACAAACATTGTTGTTGTTTTTTGGGTGGGGACGGGCAAGATGTCCATCCCACAAAGCATTGTTGTTGTTTGTTGGGGCTGGGACGGGCAAGATGTCCATCCCACAAAGCATTGTTGTTGTTTGTTGGGGCTGGGACGGGCAAGATGTCCATCCCACAAAGATTGTGTTGTTTGTTGGGGTTGGGACGGGCAAGATGCCCATCCCACAAAGATTGTGTTGTTTGTTGGGGTTGGGACGGGCAAGATGCCCATCCCACAAAGCATTGTTGTTGTTTGTTGGGGCTGGGACGGGCAAGATGCCCATCCCACAAACATTGTGTTTTCTTGTGGAACGGGCATCTTGCCCGTCCGAAAATTTTTTCCGAGGCGATGCAGAGTATTTAGATATCGGTTCCCAGACAACAGACAACTGTCAACTGTCAACTGTCAACTGTCAACTGTCAACTGTCAACTGTCAACTGTCAACTGTCAACTGTCAAATTATTGCCAGTTCCCCACCAGCACGAAAGGCGCCCAAAAATAGGGATTTTGATACTCTCGGTTTTGCAGCAGGGTTAATTGAGCGTTGCGGAGGGCTTCAGCTTTGCTGCTTTTAGCAGAAGCAAGCTGCTTGTAAAACTCAGTCATAAAAATAGCTGTAGATTCGTCGTTGACTTGCCAAAGGGTGGCGGCGGTGCTGCGGGCTCCCGATCGAATTGCCGCACCTGCCAAACCCAAAGCCGCCCGGTTGTCACCCGCAGCCGTCGCACAAGCACTCAACACCAAAAGCTCGATCGGCTGTTGGTTTTCTCCCGTGCGCGATCGCAAAAGCCGATCGAAGTCCTTAACATTCACTTTCCGATCCCAAGTCACAATAAAAGTATCCGCCGCATTCGAGCTAAACTGACCGTGAGTTGCCAAATGGACGATCGGGTATGACAAAGCTTTAATGCGATCGTGCAACTGCCCGCTGACAAACTCTTGATTTAGCAGCCCGCTCGCCGGCATCTGCGCTGCAATTTCCTTCACTTCCCGCATCACCCCCGGCAAAGCCGAGAAGCCTTGACGCGCTTCCGACAGAGCAGCCGTGAGCACTTTTAACTTGACTTGGCTCAACGGCTTCGGCGCCAGCAGTTGCAGCCCCGGCGCCAAAGCAATACTGTATTTTTCTACCAAAAACTTTTCGCCGTCGTGCAGCACCGCCATCGGCAGATTCCGCAAATAACCGTCAAGTACAAATACCAGAGTTTTAATCCCGCTGGCGGTCAAATCCGCCTCTGCTGGGCGAATTAACCAGTCGTAAACCTGTTGGACAGGGGGCAACCTGTCCCTGGGAAAAGCAGCAGGCCTGATGGTATTTTTGGCTTGTCTGAAGGCAGTTTCTAACTCTTCCTGAGTCTTCTTAGTTTTGTAGCGGCGCAGGGGTTTGCCGGGAATTGACAAAATTACCTCCAGACGATCGCTCAAAATAATCGGATAAATCACCGCCGCTTTCGGATCTATTTCCTCGATCGACTTTGGTTTAGCATCAGCACAAGCATCTCGAAAAAAGTTATCCAATTCTGCCAACTGCAAAGATTCCACAGTTTGGCGCGCCTGCTTTAACTTATCTTGACTGGGCGATTCTTCTTGCAAAAGCAGTTCGACTAATTCGCGATACACCGGTTCGGCACTTTCCCGAAACGAAAATTGCACTTCTGGATTGACTGTCACCAAATCGCCCCGCAGAGAAGACAGTACATTTACAGCTTGAGTATATTGAACGATCGCCCCTTGTGTATTTCCCTGAGCTTTCCGAATTCGTCCGAGCTGCCACAATAATTGATAAGCAATATCAGGAGACTGAAACGCCGGTGCTAAACTCAAAGCCTCTACCGTCAGACTTTCAGCCACAGAATGCTGTTGCTTTCGTTCGTAAACCTTGCCCTTAGCTCCTAAAATATAAGCTTGTATGCGGTTGTCGCCCAAGCTGTTTGCTGCGGATGCTGCATCTGAAAGTATTTTTTCAATATCATTTAAACCAGGAGTACCGATGGGGAACCGATCCAATTTCATCAAGCTTTCTGCGAGATTAACTCTAGCGTAAATTCCAGCCCGATTCGATGGCAATTGAGAGATTTGAGGTGCGATCGATCGCCACAAAACTCCTGCTTCCTCGGAATTTTTGCTGTCAGCAAACAAACTCAACTGATTTAACTTCGCCTGCATCCCGATTGTTGATGCCCCCGAGTTGTCTTGGGCCGATCGATCGTAATAATCTAGAGCCGAGCGTTCCAATTCTGTCCGCTGTTGACGGCTTAAACCTGGTTTATTGCTTTTAGCGCGTTGCGTATTGCCCAGATTCAGCTCCATTGCAGCCTGCTCTTGTCTGACTCCCAATTGGACGGCTGCATCAAGTCCTAATAACAGTATCTCTTCGGAGCGATCGAGTTTTCCCAAAACCCGCAGCACCCTGCCTAAAGCATTCATTCCTCGAACATTTTCTAAGGAAATAGACTGATTTTTTAAACGAGCTAAAGCCGCATCTAAAACTTCGCAACTTTTGTTTTCCAGCTTCAATGAACCTAACAATATTTTGCAAGCTCTCGGGTAAAGTCCCAGATTTTCCCAGCCTCGACTTTGATTGATTTGAACTTGAACGAGTTGGTTTTTGTTATCAAGTTTCTCAAAAATTTTAGCAGATTCCGCCCAAATGTCGATCGCCTCTTGAGTCTGACCTCGTTCGAGTTTAATCTGTGCTTGAATGTTGAGAGTTTCCCCCAAAATCCGCTGCTGCTCCGGAGTTGTGGGTTGCGCCCGCACCACCGACAAACTCGAATTCACAGCTTGTGCTGCTGGTTCCCAAAGTGTTAGCTGCCCGTAAGTTGCGGCTAAATTGCTCAACGCTGCGGCGCGATCGAGATTTTGACCTTTCGCCTCAAACTGCGCCACCGCTTGCTGCAACAGCCCTACAGCTTCGGAAAAACGTTCCGAAGCGTAGAGAGTTTTAGCTTGTCTCAAAAGCTGTAATGCAGGCGGTACATTCATCTGAGCCACTGCGGGAAGAATCGCAACCGCTAGTAGACAGGAAATCACAAATAACAAAATTGTTTGTCGGAGCGATCGGGTAAATTTCATTTCATTCTGTTGACAGTTGACAGTTGGCAGTTGGCAGTTGGCAGTTGGCAGTTGACAGTTGGTAGGGGCGGTGCCCCCGTGCCCGCCCTCTCAGTTGGCAGTTGATAATTGGCAGTTAATAATTGACAGTTTTCAGTTGATAGTTGTCAGTCGAAGCAATTCCCCATTACCAATTACTAATTCCCCATTACCAATTACTAAATGAATCTGCATTTATCCGCAGCCAAAAAACATCTCGTCAGCGTGGCGGGCACAGAGAATTCGATCGAGGATTGCGAGAGTCAGCAGCATTACCCGGATTGTACCCAACTAGGCTAACTTCCCCTTTCTCATTCACCACCCAACCGCGCGCCGGAACAACTTCCCGAGCTTGTTTTTCTGCTTCTTCCCTCTTTCTTCTATCCGTTACATCCCGTACATTGCTAGTTGGCGAACTTCTATCCGTGACATCCGTTACATCCGCTACAGAATCCGTTGCCGAACCTTCGGCTTCCACCCACGGAAACGGCGTTTCTGCGCTGCTGAGGGCATCGCTAGGACTCGGTGGCACTCCTCCTTTGCCAGTAACATTAAACTCGTTTGCAGCCCCTTCGATGCAGGGATTTGCCGCAATTAAAGCAGCCGGATTCACCAGATTTTGCGGCAGTTCCACTAAACCTTGAGCGGGATTCACCCCTGAAGAACTAAATGTTACCGTCCCTTGCAAAGCCGGCGCACCAGTTTGTGAAATCGCCGCAATATCGCTGGTAGGAAGTAGAGAAGTAGGACTTACTTGCAGCGCTGCAAATTGAGCATCTGTTAATCCCAAACGAGCTCGAACTTGTTCGCGATCCACCGCCGTAAAGCCGAAAATATTGGGGACATTAATATTAACTCGGCCACCGGCAGCCGATCGCGCATTCGCAGTAATATCGCTATTTTCTCGCGGCAAACCCACTAGAATGTCGCTATTAATATTGATGTTGCCACCTTCAGAAGTACCCGCATCGGTTGTAATTTGACTCCCGCGTCGCAATTGGATGTCTTGTGCTTGCAGGTTAATATTTGCTCCGACACCGGAGGCACTTCTGCCATCAATCCTCGCTTTGTTGTCCAGGGCGATCGAATTTGCCACCACATTAATATTACCAGCGCGCCCGGTTCCCAAAGCCTGCACCGTCACCTTGCCTCCATCCCGGACAATCAATCTACCGACATTGAGATTTACCGAACCTGCATTCGCTGTAGCATTGGGATTCTCAGCCGTCACGTTGCCAACGGAAGCATCAATAGAACTGTTAAAACGAGGATTGCCCAAAGTACCATTTACTTCAATGCGATCGGCATTAATCGTAATATCCCCCACGTTCCCTTTACCCGAAGAATTAGAAGCAATGAAGCCCCCATCCCGCAGAGTCAGGTTGGGCGTGTCAATGCGGATATCCCCAGCGCGGCTAGAACTAACCGTGCCCGAAGAAAAAGCACTAGCAACTCGATCCCCGGTGCTCAAAACTTCAGAAATACCTACAATTTCTACTGATTCACTAGCCCTAACTGTTAAGTTTCCTCCGGGCCCCCCATTCGTAGAGAAGACAACCCCGCCAACTGAGACACCGCTACCCAAGGTAAACGCCGAGCCCCCAGAAAGACTCAGCCGTTTTGTATCAATAGTGATATCTCCCGCCTTTCCCGTAGAGCCGATGCTAAGCGTGCTGATGCCACTGGCGACAGCAGTTCTAGAAATGGTGTTTGACAATTCTACCGATTCAGCAGCTTTAATAGTTATATTTCCCGATCGAGCATCGCTGTAGCTAGTGCTGCCAATAATAGAACCATCCCGCAGGTTCAATCTTTGGACATCAATGGTAATATTTCCTACAGCACCGGTACTTCCTTTTGTTGTCGCGTTGTTGCTCCCAGAACCCTGCATCTCAAAAGTGTTAGCACGGATGCTTAAATTTCCACCATTTCCAGCACCAAAAGTTATGCCGCCAAATACTACCCCATCCCGCATCAGCAGGCGTCCGGTATCGATGGTAATATTTCCTGCCGCCCCAGCGCCAAGAGTAGTATTCAGCAAGACTAATTGCGGATCTAATGGGTCGATTAGTCCCGATGCCAGATATTTAATTACAAGCTGCTGATAGCCCTGAATTCCCAGCCCGCTCATTTCTACTGAATCAGTCGCGCGCAAGTTGATATCGCCTCCAGCACCATCTCCTATGGTTTGGGTGGAAAATTGCGCGCCGTTTAGAACTCGCAACTGTTGGGCGCGGATGTCAATACCTTTACCATCAATATTTCCCAATGTCAGCGCATAAATTCGCGCGGAGTTAATGGTGACATTTCCACCTTGAATTTCAACCCTGCCACCACCTGTTCCGCTCGTGTTTATGAGGCTTCCTTCAGATATTTGAATACTGCCGAAGTTATCAATGTTATTATAATTTAAACTTAAATTTCCCTGCTGTGGGTTCGATGTCACTGCCAAATTAACTACACCCGGACTGGCAACGCTACCAAGTACAATTTGTCCGCCACTAGCCGTTAAATTTCCGCCCGCAATTTGGATTTCGCCACCTATGAGTGCTAAACTTTGACCGGGGTCTACTGCTAAACCGACTTGCTCTGTAATCGGAATTGGCACGGGAGATGCTGGCAGATTTATTTTTCCTGAAGCCGTGGATTGATTGACAATTGTCCCGGCATTGTCTCTAAATCTTAAACCTACGGGAATATTAACTGTCAGCAGCGGTGATGTTTGCTGGTTGCTGCTGCTGAATTCAAAGCCGTTATTAAACACTACGCCCTCAGCCGTTGTACCGATAAATGAACCCCGCAAATCTAGCCTAGCGTTCGGGCCGAAGACAATTCCTTTGGGATTGATTAAAAATAAATTGGCGTTTCCCTGGACTCCGAGGGTTCCTAATATATTAGAAGAGTTTCCGCCCGTAACGCGGGTAAAAATGTTAGACACGCCGCGGGGATTTTCAAAATAAGCTCCCCGCCCTTCACCGATGTTGAATTGTCCGAAACTGTGAAACAGATTTGAGCCGCGAGTGGCGCCGCCGGTGATTCTATCTGAGGGTAAGTTGTTGATTGTATCGGGAACAATCCGCGAACTTTCGGCGCCCAAGCTGCCGTCGGGGACGATTTGGGCGATCGCACTTCCGGGAAACAAGCACAAGTACAAACTTAAAAAAAACAGGTAACTCGCTCCAGAGATATAGTATTTAGAGCCTTTCTCTGAGAGATGAGGTACTATCCGGCATAGGACATAGGGCATAGGGCATAGGGCATAGGGCATAGGGCATAGGGCTATCCTCACTTTTTTGAGAACCGCTAAGTCTGGGTCTTTTAGTTGATTAATTTTGAAGATTTTCCACAAGGAGAGATATTGGAAAACCATAATTCAATACGGTTCACTTAAGAGATGACAACAGGAAAAACCTCTGAAAAATAATCTCTCTTGTTTGCTTCGTTCCTCTCTTCGGACAATCTTAAGTAAACCGTATTGAACCATAATTAACCTTTAATTAGCTGACATTCGGCGAGATTTTTTGTTTCTACAAGCTATAGCTTTTATCACAAAGATGAGGCACGCTTATGGTAGTGGGTAATGGCTGAGAAAGCACGAAACCATCTGCGGTACGAGCCCAGCTTTTTATTGATTGCCTTTTTCTTTCATTACCGATTACCTATTACTTAAGCTGTCGCGCATTTAAATTGCATATTCAGGGCGGGCGGGACGCCCACCCCACAAGATTTTGATGGTTTTTTGATATACAATTTAAATGCCGCAACAGCTTATTACCCATTACCCTAAACGTACCTCACCTTTCTGAGAACTGCTATATTTTCAACTCATCGCGGTTGACAAGCAGACACAGGAGGCCGCGTGCGCTGTGGAAATTGACCCGCAACTTCCGAAGCTACAAGGGTAACTTCTCCTTTCTCATTCACTACCCAACCGCGCGCCGGAACCACTTCGCGAGCTTTTTTTTCCGCTTCTGTCTGAATCACTTTCTCCTTTACATCCGGTACAGTGTTCGCTGCCGAATTGCCTGCGGCTTCTACCCACGGAAACGGCGTTTCTGCGGTGCCCAGAGAGTCATTTGGGCTGGGCGGCACTCCCCCCCGACCAGTAACAGTAAACTCGTTGGCGGCTCCTTCAATGCAGGGATTTGCTGCAATTAATGCTGCCGGATTCACCACATTTTGGGGCAATTCTACTAAACCTTGAGCGGGATTCACGCCAGAAGAACTAAATGTTACCGCGCCTTGCAAAGCCGGGCCGGCGTTTTGGGAAATCGCGGCGATGTCGCTGGTAGGAAGCAGGGAAGTTGGGCTGACTTGCAAAGCTGCAAATTGCGCGTCGGTGAGATTCAAGTTGCTTCTGACTTGTTCGCGGCCCACCGCCCTAAAGCCGAAGACATTGGGGACATTGACATTGACGCGGCCGCCGGCTGCTGTGCGGGCGTTGGCGGTGATGTCGCTGTTTTCTTGGGGGAGGGCTAGCAGAATCCCGCTGTTGATGTTGATATTGCCGCCGTCAGAATTGCCCGCATCGGTGGTAATTCGACTCCCGCGACGCAGTTGGATGTCTTGTGCTTGCAGGTTAATATTTGCTCCGGTACCGGATACAGTTGTACCGTCAATCCTGGCTTTGTTGTCGAGGCCGATCGAATTTGCGACCACATTAATATTACCAGCGCGCCCGGTTCCTGTAGCCTGTACTGTGACTGTAGCTCCGTTGGTGACAGTTAGTCGATCGCGCGCAGTCAAATTCAAGGAACCGGCATTTGCTGTAGCATTAGGATTAGTACCGAAAGTCTTGCCAACGGAAGCATCAATTGTACTGACAAACAAACCGTTATTACCGCTACCGCTGACCAAAATGCGATCGGCATTCACAGTAATATTCCCCACATCTCCCTTACCCAAAGAACTTGTAGAAACTATCCCCCCATCCCGCACAGTCAGGCTGGGCGTATCAATCCGAATATCCCCGCCACGACTAGAGCTTAAAGTTCCAGAAGTCAGCGCGCTAGCATTTTGAATTCCGCTGGTTAAAAGTGGAGAAATCCCGGAAACTTCTACTGATTCGCTCGCCCTAACTGTTAAGTTTCCCGCTGGCCCGCCATCCTGAGAAAACAAGAGCCTGCCAATCAATACACCCGTTCCTAAGGTAAACGCAGAACCCTGAGAAAGACTCAACCGCTTCGTATCAATGTTAATATTTCCCGCGCGGCCCGTAGAGCCGATACTCAGCGTGCTAATTCCAGTTGATACAACTGTTCTCGGGCCGTTGTTAGACAACTCGACTGATTCAACAGCTTTCACGTTAATATTCCCCGACGGGCCGCTGCTGTAGCTGGTAGTACCCAGAAGAGAACCGTCGCGCATAATTAATTTGGACACGTCAATAGTAATGCTTCCCCCTGCACCGCTACTGTCTTTTGCCGTGCCGTTGTTGACTCCAGAACTTACCATCTCAAAAGTATTGGCGCGAATGATTAAATTGCCGCCCCTACCGCTGCCAAAAGTAATCCCGCTACCAACTACCCCATTATTGAAGAGCAGGCGTCCGGTGTCGATCGCAATATTCCCCCCCGCACCAGCACCAGCACTACCATTAAACAGCATAAATAGCGGGTCAAATGGGTCTGTCGTTCCCGATACGAGATATTTAATTACAACCTGTTGATAGCCATCAACTCCCACCCCGCTCATTTCTACCGAATCAGCAGCCCGCAAGTTGATATTGCCTCCAGCACCATCTCCTAAAGTAAAAGTAGAAAATTGTGCGCCGTTTTGCACTCGCAACTGTTGGGCGCCGATTTCGATACCTCTACCATCAATATTTCCCAATGTCAGCGCATAAATTCGCGCTGCATTAATGGTGACATTTCCACCTTTAATCTCTACTCTGCCGCCACCGATGCCGCTGGTATTGATAAGTGTTCCATTGGATATTTGAATATTGCCAAAATTCCGAATATTGCCATAATTTAAACTTAAATTTCCTAGTTCCGGCGCTGTAAGTGCCACATTAACTACACCCGGACTGGCAACGCTACCGAGTGCAATTTGTCCGCCGCTAGCCGTTAAATTGCCCCCGGCAATTTGGACATTCCCGCCAATTAGCGCTAAAGTTTGACCGGGGTCTACTGCTAAACCTACTCGCTCTGTAATCGGAATTGGTACGGGAGATGCTGGCAGATTTGTTTTTCCTGAAGCCGTGGATTGATTGACAATTGTACCGGGATTGTCTCTAAATCTTAAACCTACGGGAATATTAACTGTCAGCAGCGGTGATGTTTGCAGGTTGGTGCTGCTGAATTCAAACCCGTTATTAAACACTACGCCCTCAGCCGTTGTACCGATAAATGAACCGCGCAAATCTAACCGAGCGTTGGGGCCGAACACAATTCCTTTGGGATTGATTAAAAATAAATTGGCGTTTCCCTGGACTCCCAAGGTTCCTAAAATATTAGAAGAGTTGCCGCCAGTAACGCGAGTGAAAATATTAGACACGCCGCGGGGATTTTCAAAATAAGCTCCCTCTCCGCTTTTGATGTTGAATTCTCGGAAACTGTGAAAAAGATTGGAGCCGCGAGTGGCGCCGCCGGTGATTCTATCTGAGGGTAAGTTGTTGATTGTATCGGGAACAATTCGCGAACTTTCGCCACCCAAGCTGCTGTCGGGGACGATTTGGGCGCGGGCTGGGAAAGCCAGAAGTAACAAGTAAAAATTAATTAGGAAAAAGTAAGCTTGATGGCTAATTGGCAATTTGTAATTAGTCATGACGATCGCCTTAAGTGAAAATATTTGCTAGAACAGTAGATGTTTGTTATGGTCAGAGTTCGATCGCCCCATCATCGAACGCCCCTCAAATGTTTCTCCACATCCGTGCAGATACAATCTTTCATATCAGCAGTAATATTGGTTCGTAGTGCCGAATGCGAGTCCTCCGCCTGAAAGCGGACTCGCATTCGGCACAGAACAGTTTTGGTGATGCTAATCGATCGCAGGTGATATCACCCGCAGTGTAGCAGAATGCCTGCTCCCAGCGATCGACCAGCATTCGATCGAGATGATGTCAACTTTTATCGCGGCTGACAAACCGAGACAGGATGTTTGGCGCGCTGTGGAAATTCACCCCCAACTTCAGCCGCCACCAGCGTCACATCCCCTCGATTATTCATCACCCACCCGCGAGGCGGAACAACTTCCCCATCCCTCTTTTCCCCGAATTCCCTCGAACTTCTATCTGTTACATCCCTTAAATCCCGTACATTACCCGTTGCATTTCTTCCTTCTATTTCTTCCCTTCTTCCGACTTCCATCGGACTTCTTCCTTCTATTTCCACCCACGGAAACGGCGTTTCTGCGGTGTCCAGAGAGTCCTGAGGAAGAGCTGGCAATCCCCCCCGACCAGTAACAATCAACGCGCTCTCGGCCGCTTCCGTGCAGGGATTTGCCGCAATTAAAGCAGCCGGATTCACCAGATTTTGCGGCAGTTCCACCAAACCTCGACCCGGATTCACCCCAGAATCACTAAAAGTAACAGTACCTTGCAAAGCCGGGCCGACACTTTGAGAAAAGGCGGCAATGTCGCTGCTGTCAAGCAGAGATGTCGGACTTACTTGCAAAGCTGCAAATTGTGCGTCACTCAGTCCCAAATTGCCTCTGACTTGTTCGCGGCTCGCTACTCCAAAGCCCAAGACATTCGGGACGTTGACATTCACGCGGCCGCCCGCAGCGCTGCGAGCGTTGGCGGTGATGTCGCTATTGTCTCGCCCTACCAAAATATCGCTGTTGAGGGCGATATTTCCACCCTCAGAAGTACCTGCATCCGTTGTAATTCTGCTCCCGCGTCGCAACTGGATATCTCGCGCTTGTAGGTTGATATTTGCTCCTGTACCCGATACAGTCGCGCCATCAATGCTGCCTTTGGTGTCGAGAGCGATCGAATTTGCAACAATATTGATATTACCAGATACATTTAACCCGGCAATTCCCGGCAATCCTCGGCAAGCTGTGTATGGCAAAACCTGAAAATCGGTCAGGATTCCGGCTTGGGAGGTATCTCTCAAAGCTTTCAATAAAATATTGAAAGCGC